>CAZCPP010000525.1:0-2744 GCA_964500655.1 uncultured Anaerolineaceae bacterium
AATGAGATGAAGGTATGGAATTTTGAAAACCATGGAAAAGTCGATGAAGATGTTTTAGAAAGATACCGCTCAAATCCTCCGGATGTTTACGGCTTTGGTCATTATGAATATATTAAGGATGTCATTCACTGCATTAAAGAGGACAAAAAGGCACTGGTAGACGGGTTGGAGGGGCGCAAGTCTTTAGAGCTTATAAATGCCATCTATGAATCTGTTGAGACAAAAAAGGAGGTTTATTTAAGATTTAAACGTAAGCGTAGGACGAACCCATCTATTCAATGGTGGACGAACGAGATAATATATGCCGCTGGCAGTAAGCCTGCGGTTATTGCTCTTTGACATAATAACAAGGGATTACCGGTCCTGGATGATCAAACGCCCGCGTTCATCTTTAGGCAGGGGCGCCCACTGATCGGGGAGCAACTCCCGGAGGCGCGTAACGGGATGACTCATGATGCGCCGAAGCATGTCATCAAAATATTCCCAGGGATTGACTTCACATGACTTGCAAGACTGGATAAGTCCAAGGAAAAGGGCCGTTGCCCGCGCCCCTCGATCGCTGCCGGCGAACAACCAGTTCTTCCTGCCGAGGGCTAGAGGACGAATGGCGTTTTCCGCTGTGTTATTATCGGGCCTCAGCCGTCCGTCGTAGAGATAGCGATAAAGTGCCTGGCGCTGATTCAGGGCATAGTTGATGGCTTTGTGAAGTGGCTCGGAGGGCAGCGTATTGGCCCTCAGTTCCTCGATTCTCGCAAAAATACCATCAATGAGCGGTCGGGCATACTGTTGCCTTTGTCGGGTTCGGTCCTCGGGCTTCATTTCAGCGCACTCGGCCTCCAGTTTGTACATCCGTGCGATGCGTGCCATGATCTCGGTAGCCTCTTGGGGACGGGAAGAGGCCGCTTCATCAAACTTGCGCCGGGCGTGTACCCAGCAACCTACCTCGATCACCCCGTCCTTCCGGAACAGTTCGTCATAGCCACTGTAGGCATCAGCGTGAATGTAGCCCCGGTAATCACCCAGAAAACTCAGAGGGCGCTTTTTGCTCCGGTCCCGGGAAAAATCGAAAACGGTCAGGGGCGGTCCCGGTCCTCCTCGCACATAGACCCACAGTCGGGCTTTTTTAACGCGACCGTTCCCTTTGACCTGAAGGGGTATAATGGAATCATCAGTGAAAAGGATATCTCTTTCAAGCACCGCTCTTTTCAGTACCTCCCCAAGAGGACGGATCGCCTCATAGGTCTGAATGACCCAACTGGTCTGGGTGCTCCGGGGGATGGTTACCCCTTCCCGTTCAAAGATCCCGTCCTGGCGATACAGGGGTAGGTGGTCGGCAAACTTGCTCACGATAATATGGGAGATAAGCCCTACATCGGCCTTGCATTTCTCGATGGGATGATCCGGCATAGGTGCCGTGATCACCCCCACATGTCCCGATGCCATGCTGTCAGGGGAGGCGTACTTGGGTCGCTTGTAGACGTTAACAATCAGCTTTCCAGGACGATACTCCAGTTTCTCGGAGACTTCCTCACCGATTTTTTTCAGGGGTTTTCCGGTCTCAGGACAGATCTTATCTTCTTCCGGGACATCCAGAACGATCTCTACCCGTTCCAGATGTTCAGGTATGGGAATACGACCGGGATGGCGCCGCTTAACAGTGCGAGGCCGTCTTTCCTCAACCTCTTCCTCCACAGAGGGTTCCGGGGGCGGTTGGGGCAAAGGCTGATCAATAGCTTCCAGGATCAGGTTGTCAAACATTAATTGGTTGGGGTCGAGTTTCTCAGAGCGTCGGCCGTAGACCCGTTTTAGCAACTGCTCCACCTGGTGCTGGAGCGTTTTCATGGAAAGCTGAGTAGAGTGGAGTTTTTTGGTGAGTTCTTCGATCTGGTGCTGCTGTTGTTCGATGAGATCGTTGGCCTTTTCAAGAGAGGCAATCATGTCCTTTTATATAACAGATACAGCCGGTTATGTCAACATATTATCCCCCAAAAACGTGCCTTTTGCTCACTTTTTTCGGGGTTATTCCTTCAAGGAGCATGTTAAGCTGGCAGCGATCAATTAGAACATCGGAAGTGGCCATATCAGGTAATTTGAAACAGCCTCGCTCCAGGCGTTTAAAAAATATCATGAACCCGTCTCTGTCCCAGTAAAGGAGCTTGACCATGCTGCGGCGACGGTTTACGAAAACAAATAATGAACCTGAAAGAGGGTCGGCACCGAGTTCAGAACGAATCAACCCGCATAGCCCGTCAAAGGATTTGCGCATGTCACAGGGAGCACGGTACAGGAAGATTCGAGTTGCAGCGGTTAGGGCGAGCACGGTTTGCTTTCCCTGCTCCTGCTATACAATGTCTCAACCGCGACGCGAAGAGTGAATGGATCAAAGCCCTGATCTACCTCAATGCACAACTCATCGAAAAGCCGAATCCGAATCCCGCTCCCTGAACCCTTCGAGGAAGGGACCAGTTGGATAAATCCATCAGATGGCTTAATGGGAGTATGACTTTTAAAGCTCCGACGCCATCGGTAAAACTGAGATATTTTGAGGTGGTGTTCTCGGCAGAAACTTGATGCGCTTAATCCGCTTTGAGACTGTTCATCAACAATCGTTTTCCAATAGTGGCGACGTTCTTTCACTTTGGTCACTGTGTCCCTCCCTTGTGGTGGCAAATGAATTCTCTACGGGAGGGACCTTACCACGCGTTGTCCGATCGGAAAAGGTGGTTTGCTCAGACGTTTACATT
>CAZCPP010000526.1:0-2718 GCA_964500655.1 uncultured Anaerolineaceae bacterium
CAGCAGCCTTTACCTTGGTCTGATATTCACCATCGGTCATGGGGATCATGGTGTAAACTACATCCACTCCAGGGTGTCGACCTTCGAAAGCAATTGCCATGGTGCGGATCTCATTGGTGAAGGACCAAACATTGAGAGTGCCTTCTAGCGCAGCAGGAGCTTCAGTTGGTTCTTCTGCCACTGGGTAACTGAATGCTACCAGCAACATGCTTGAGACGATAAGCAGACTTAAAATTAACAATAGTGGCTTACGCATTTTTCTTCTCCTTGAAGATTACTTTTGAGTGGGTTACACTTCCCCTGTGTGGAGTTTGTCTCCGCACAGGTTTGATGCAGATCTTCATTTTGCCAGCCAAGGGTAGGGTGAAGATCTGCACATTTAAATTTACGATTTCTTATTTGACATCACCTCCTTTCTTGAGGTTGTTTCCGGTAACGTTACCGGAAAAACTATAAAAAAACCATGTCTTATTCTCCGATACAAAAAAAGATCATGCAATAGGTTTACATGATCTGCGTTCAATTAATTTCGTTGGCATTTTGTGAACTTGCGCTTCGAGGGGCTCACCATTGATCAATTTGATAAGCATCTGAGTTGCTATAAAGCCCATTTCAGCGAGGAACTGATCAATCGTAGTCAAGCCCATGAATTTCGCTTCGGAGATATTGTCAAAGCCTACCACGGACAAGTCATTTGGAATTCGGATGCCAAGCTCTTCTGTGGCC
Source organism: uncultured Anaerolineaceae bacterium (assembly GCA_964500655.1). GTDB lineage: Bacteria > Chloroflexota > Anaerolineae > Anaerolineales > Villigracilaceae > JAABUE01. The sequence continues at coordinate 727 of CAZCPP010000526.1, forward strand.
TGATATAGCCCGATGGCAGATTGGTCATTCCCTGCGAAAATAGCAGTTGGTGGCTCAGGCAGACTGAGAAGTTGCAACGTGCCCTCGTATGCAGTTTTGCTGGTGAAATCGCCATTTGCAATCAGGGAAGGGTCGATTTCTATTCCAGCATTGATATGGGCATCTTGATAGCCCTTCAATCGACGTTCAGCGCTCTCTAATTCTGCGCGTCCGCTGATGAAGCCGATACGATGGTGCCCTAAACCATGCAGGTATTCCATCACATCTAGCGCGCCCTGGTAGTTTGTGGCGTGGATAGCGGGGTAATTTGGGTTGGCAACATGCGGATCTACAGATACGATCGGCGCGTCAGTAATGAAGTCTGCCGCCGCGGATGCGACGATCAGGACTCCATCGGTTATCGATTTATTGAGCAAAGATACATAATGCTGTTCGTGCGAGGCTGCGCCGCTTTTTTGGATGTCTCCGGTTGTATATAGCAATAAATCATATCTCGATTCAGCAATGGCCTGATTGATGCCCTTCATGATCTCAATGGAGTAGGGGAAGCCAATGTCAGGTACAACAAGCCCAATCAGGTTTGTTTTGTGGCTGCGCATGCTCCTGGCTGCCAGACTAGAAGCATACCCCAGTTCATCGATGACACTTTGCACCTTCTGATAAGTTTCTGCCGCGACGTCAACTTTGTCATTGAGGACTCGCGAAACCGTCGAGACCGACACACCTGCGGCTTCTGCTACATCGTGAATGGTGACTGATTTTTTGGGACGTTTCATGGGGCAATTTTCGGGATTATTCCCGGTATCAGTGCCGGTAACGTTACCGGCATCGTTGCTATCATAGCGGCAATTTTTGGCTCTGTCAAGACCTTTTTGAGAAATAGATCACAATCTGCTAATTTCTGTCCAATTAGGATGGATAGGAAAATTCCAGATATTATATTGCTAGGAATGGATAACAAGGAAAACGGGTGAGCGTAGGTAAATTAGCACCTACGGTCACCCGTTTTCCGGCAGATCATCTCTAAATGGATGATCTATTTCGGCTTTGCAATTTATATTTTGAAATGGCTTACTCTTCCACCGTTCCCGTAGCCATATTCCTGCTGCGTTCCATGGATTGCAGCGCCAAATAGCGATCACCAAATTTTTTGATACTCTCCATCTCGGTATCGTACTGATCGAAGTGGCGTTCTTCATCGTCAACCAGACCTTCGAATACTTTTCGAGTTGCTGAGTCGGCGTTGGCAGAGCACTCGTTTGCCCAAATGTTGTAATCTTTGGTGCTGTCCTCTTCCATCTTGCTGGCCAACTTCAACATTTCAACCACATCGTGGATTTTCTGGACTTCCATCGAGGCAACCATTTCGACTTCGCCGCCCAGAAATAGGATCCTCTCAGCACAGAGCTCGATATGGTCCATCTCTTCAATGGCTGTTCGAATAAAAAGTCCTGCGAGCAGATCGTATCCCTGATCCTCACAATGGAAATGGAAATACATATACTGATGGACCGCGGCGAGTTCGTCTGCAACGGCTTTATTGAGTAATTCAACGCTTTTCTCGTGCATATGGAAGCTCCTTTTATTGGTAAAGTGATCAATTTAGATTATACAACAATATTCACAATCCGAAATTTATCCCCCCTTAAAGAATCCGCTACTTCGGACAACTTCGAAATATTTTGTTACCAGGTATCCTTCACTATCGGCCAGGCTCTCCAGTAATTGCAGCCCAGCATCAGAACCCAGCACCATGACGGCAGTGGTGGCAGCATCCGCAAAGCTGGCTGATTCCGCAGATACGGTTGTGCTGGCCAACCCAGGCGCAGAATACTATGTGTTTTTTTAGATTGTCAGGGTGGGAATTCTCCCGCCCTGACAAATCTATGAAAAATATAAATAAATTGTTTTTAAGTTTAATAATAGTGGGATTGGTTTTAAGTATTTATCGGAAAGTATCTGAAAAAGTTGTCACTCTGAGCGAAGCGAAGA
>CAZCPP010000527.1:0-2711 GCA_964500655.1 uncultured Anaerolineaceae bacterium
GGGCGCTTTGGTCATTGTGCCCGTACTTGCATCTGGGGGGATACTAGCCCGCTATGTATATCACCAACTTGTTGGAAACAACTCGCCCTATAAAACCCAGTAGCAAGCTTCAGATTTGGATGGTCCCCAAATATTCCGGCCCATGCCTAACTCTGAAAACTATTTGCCGCCGATGGTCTCATAAAAACAATATCCAAAATTACGCGTTGTCTAAATTGGGTTTAGACAATCGGATCACTCATCAGAATAAACAAAAATATTGATTACGGTGATGATTATTATCCGTCAATAGCCAAAGAAGGAGAAAAAATGGCTAAACTGCTTATGATTATTCTTAATGATACCCAAATTCTTCCAGACTTATTAGAAGTTTGGCGAGAAATTGGGGTTCCAGGAACAACTATTCTTAAAAGTGCTGGAGGCCACCGTACCCGTACCTGGCTTGGTCGAGTCGGATTAGGTGCCCTAAATAACTTGTTTGAAGCTCGAGACGTGCAAACCCGGACAGTGTTCGCCGTTTTCGAAGACGATGATCTGCTCAACCAGGCTGTAGCTGAAGCGGAAAGACTGGTTGGCGGGTTTGATTGTCCTGATAGCGGATTAGTGCTCGTACTTCCAGTTGAGCAAGCTAAGGGTATTTTTAAGGCCACCCCCCAACCCACCCAAGAAGTTCCTCCGCCACCTCTTAGAAGTGGGTGGGACCAGTTGCGCGATACTCCCATTGCTGAAGTTGATGCTTTGATGAAGTTCGATCCAACCATTGTCTCCGCAGATACCTCGCTGGATGATGTGGCCCGTGCCATGTTGGCTCATCCCCGAGTTCATGTCGCTTCAGTGGTGGCTGAAGATGGGCGCTTATTGGGTTTGCTGAAATTAAATGCTCTGGCAGATGATCTGTTCTTTCACATTTTGCCTGAAGAATTTCTGAGTGAGATCACAGATCTTGAGAAGCTCATGGCCTATGCTGACAAAACACGACTATTAACGGCTCAAGATGCGATGACTGAACCGGTGTGGGTCAAGCGAGAAGAGACAGTGAAGGAAGCTTTTCGTCGAATGCATGATAATCGCCTTCCAGGGTTGCCGATTGTAGATGATTGCTACCAGGTAATAGGATATGTCAACCTTTTGGAGTTATTGTCGTTATGCATTCAAATGAAAAATGGCGATGGCTTGTCGGAGGGTAACCAATGAACACCCTCTGGCTGGCAGGTGCAATTTTCCTTTTAACCTATGCATTGATTGTCTCTGAGAAGATCCATCGCACCATATCTGCTCTGATGGGCGGCATTGTGATGATCTTATTCGTTGTCCCTCAAGAGAAGGCATTTCACGCCATAGATTGGAACGTAATTTTTCTTTTAGCAGGCATGATGATCATCGCCAATATCATCAAGGAGACAGGACTGTTTCAATGGATAGCCTTTCAGGCCGTACGATTTGGCAAGGGGGACCCTTTTAGAGTACTGGTTATCCTATCTGCTATTACAGCGGTTACCTCGGCACTTCTGGACAATGTCACCATTGTAGTTCTGGTTGCTCCAGTAACTTTGTTTGTGGCTTCCTCACTAAGAGTTAGCCCTGTGCCGTTTTTGATTGCAGAGATATTAGCCTCAAATATTGGCGGGATGGCCACGCTGGTGGGTGATCCTCCCAACATCCTGATCGGCAGTGCGGCAGGGATTGACTTTGTCAGGTTTGTTGTCAACTTGGGGCCCATTTCCTTATTGATCTTGCTGATTTTTTTGGTTGCCGCGCGCTTCTTATTCAGAAAGGATCTGGCGGTTCAGGAACAATCTACAACCAATATCGATAGCCTCGATGCCAATGCGCTGATCACGGACCCTGTTTTGTTACGCAAGTCCCTTATCATTATGACGGGTGTGATCATCGGGTTTTTGCTCCACGGTACTTTGCACCTTGAGCCCGCCACCATCGCACTGACCGGGGCAACGCTGCTGCTGCTTTGGAGCAAAACCGACCCTCACTATGCGCTTCGGGATATTGAATGGACCACTTTGTTCTTCTTCTTTGGTTTGTTCATCACGGTTGAAGCTGTTGTTGAAGTAGGCTTGATCGAAATGGTGGCCGATGCAGCTTTGCGCCTGACCGGCGGCAATGTGTCCCTAACCTCCATTTTCTTGATCTGGTTTTCGGCGATTGCCTCCGGGATTATCGACAACATCCCCTATACCGCAACCATGATTCCGCTGGTGAAAAGCCTCGGGCAAGCCATGCCAGCTGACCCCTTATGGTGGTCACTGGCCCTGGGTGCTTGTCTAGGTGGGAACTTAACCTTGGTAGGGGCCGCCGCCAATGTGGTTGTTGCTAGCCTAGCTGAGAAGAGCGGGCATCCGATAAGCTTCAAGCATTTCTTCCGTTATGGCTTTATCGTGACCATTGGATCACTAGCCCTGGCAAGCGGATATGTGTGGCTACGGTATCTCTAAAATGAATGGCAAACCTGGACATTTTTGGACATTTTCCCAATACCTACTAAAATTTCCAGGTTTTAAGTGTGTGGCGGTTTGTTCTTTAGAATAAACTTTGTATGTTTTACCACCACGCCTGCGCAGATTTCGGTTTGAGCTTGCTTTTATTTCAGGGCACTTTCCGGAATCTGCTTAAGTATTTGTCGGACAGTGTCTGAAAAATATGTCACTAGTATGATTGGATCATGTATGATTAAAGGAAAGAGGACACGGCAGGCC
>CAZCPP010000528.1:0-2706 GCA_964500655.1 uncultured Anaerolineaceae bacterium
GCTTCTTTCGATACGCAGGCTTGAAAGTTAACCAACTTTGGTAAACGTCAATAGTTTGATAATTAAAAAGGAGAATCAATATGGAAACTAATGAATCATATTCCCCCGAATCTGCCCCCTCAGGAAACGAGAAAACTTTTGCAATAATTTCTCTTATACTTGGTATCTTGAACTTATGTGCCTGGTTCTTTCCGATTTGTGGCTTCCCGATTGGGATCGCCGGGATCGTACTCGGATACTTGGGGATGAAGGCGCCAGAGCAGAAAAATCTTGCCATCGCCGGTATGGCTCTTTCAGGTCTCGGACTCGTATTGGCCTGCGTGAATGCCATCGCGGGGGTGTTATTTGCTCCGCAAATTGAGCAGATGATCAATGAGCTCATGAGCGGATACTAAATATCGAATCCGATTCAATAGAACCGTCTGCTCTAGCGGGCGGTTTTTTGTATTAAAAATTGACGGGGGTATAATATGCCAAATTTTCAAAGGATAAGCGATGCAAAATTCTCTAGAGGTTCTTGTTGGTAAACTGATCCAAGAAAAAGGTCTCAAACTCACCACTGCCGAATCATGCACAGGCGGAATGGTCGCTGATCGCATCACAAATATACCCGGATCATCAGAGTATTTTCAAGGCGGGGTGGTCGCATATGCGTATGAAGCTAAAGTTTCTTTGCTCAATGTGTCCTGGGATACCTTGCGTGCTTATGGTGCTGTCAGTGAAGAAACGGTCATAGAGATGGCGCGTGGTGGACGCATAGCTGTAGGGGCAGATATTGCTGTCTCTGTCAGTGGAATTGCCGGCCCGAGCGGCGGATTGCCAGATAAACCTGTTGGCACCACCTGGATCGGCCTTTCTACCACCGAAGGAGATTGGGCGCGTAAGTTTGTCTGGGATGGTGACAGGTATCAGAACAAGGTCTTATCGGCTGATGCAGCCTTACAGTTTGTGATAGATTATCTTGAGGGTAATCTATGAAAACCGTAGTACTCATCTCAGCCATCACTGAGTGGCAGGCGGTAAAAGAGGTGCTGGACCAAGTCGAGCTTCGGATGACGCCCTATGGAGAGTATTTTAATGTTGTTCTAGAAAGGATAAAGTTCGGGTTCTTTCACGCTGGCTGGGGGAAAGCGGCATCAGCTGGTGGGATGCAATATGTGATCGATCATTTCTCTCCAGACTTGACCATCAACCTGGGAACGTGTGGCGGGTTTCAAGGTCAGGTTGACTTGGATGAAACCATTCTTGTCGAACGGACGTTTATCTACGATATCGTTGAACTGATGGGTGACTTTGGTTCTGTGCCCGAGTATTACGCCTCAGTCCTGGATCTGAACTGGCTCCCGGAACCCTATCCTTACCCTGTCCGACGTGGAACGCTGGCCTCTGCTGACAGCGATCTGTTACCGGAGAAGATTCCTGAACTAGTCGCGCTAGGTGCCATCGCCGCGGACTGGGAATCGGCTGCCCTGGCCTGGGTGGCGCGGAAAAATGGTGCTCGTTTGCTGATCCTGCGCGCTGTGAGCGACCTTGTCAGCAAGCAGGGTGGGGAGGCTTATGACAATATTGAGTTATACAAAGAGCGTACACGGAGTATTATGGCCCGCCTGATCGAGCAATTACCAGGTTGGGTAGAGGCGATCCGTTTATAACCGAATTCCCAGCGAGATTTCGCCTATGTCGTCGTTATAGCAGGGGATTTCATAAAATCCGATTCTCCGATAGAAATCTAAAGCACGCACCTGTTCCGGGCTGGCCTGGGCGCAGATGTGCGCATAACCATTTTGGCGAGCAAAATCAAATAATTGCACCAGCAATCGATAACCGATTCCCTGACCTTGATATTGCTCTAACAGCCACATGCGCTTGAGTTCTGCGGTTGTGTCATCATGTTTCCGTAATGCACCTGAACCAATCACCTGCTCATCTTTTACCGCCACCAGAAATATCCCCTTATTATTGAAATAATGGTTTTGGACGTCTTCCAGATCTTGATGAATACCTAGCCCATCATAATAACGGATACTGTCTTCTAGGGTGCCATCGAAACCAAAGATGTTATAGGCCACTTTGTTCATGATGGCTTTGACAGCTGGAACTTCTGCCTCGCGGATGGGGCGGATAGTAATCATGAGTGAAATTTTAACAGCATGTTTTTAGATAAAATGATATAAAGGCCAATCCAATGAAATTTGACTCGCAAAAACATCATCGCCGTTCGATTCGTTTGAAGGGATTCGATTATTCTCAAATGGGGGCGTACTTTGTCACGGTTGTTGCCCAAAATCGAGAATGTATGTTTGGGGAAATTGCCAATACAGATATGGTTTTGAATGATGCAGGGACAATGATTGTCGATCAGTGGAACGCATTACCCGAGAGATTCCCAACCATTGAATTGGATACTTACCAGATTATGCCCAATCATTTGCATGGGATTATCGTTATTCGTGATTCCACAGGGGTATCTCATGTGGATAACCAGAATGTGGATGCCCCGAACAATCGGGCAGGGATGAATCCTGCCCCTACGAAATATCCCAAGTTAGGTGACATCATCGGCGCTTTCAAATCCATAACCACCAACAAATATATACTTGGTGTGGATAATAAAAATTGGCCGTCGTTTGATAACCGCCTTTGGCAGCGCAATTATTGTCTGTAAATAGGGTCTAAAACCCCTGCCTTTCAGGCAGGCCGTTTTCA
>CAZCPP010000529.1:0-2702 GCA_964500655.1 uncultured Anaerolineaceae bacterium
TTACCAGCGTTATAGTCGAGATAATTAAACCACTAATGATCTGTCTCTTGCGATTTGTTGGGAAGGAAGAGACACTCTCCCTTCTTGGAGTAGCATCTGTGTTCGCGTTCAAAATTGTGCGTCAGGTGTCAGAAAAGTGTGTAAATAAAAGGCCCAATCCCCGATGCCGAAGCAAAGATCAACAACAGTCCGAAGAGTAACAAGACCGTCACCATGGGGATCAACCACCAGAGTTTGCGCTGCCAGAGAAATCCTAACAATTCTCCAACCACGCCCAGGTTATTCAGCATATTTTTCAGGAAATTCTTCATTTTCCATCCTTTCGAATAACATACCCATCCATGTAAAGCGTATCAATATCGCTCTTTCCAAAGGTGTTCAGAGCATTGGCAGGGGTGTTGACAATCGGCTCGCCGCGCAGATTGAAACTGGTATTGAGCAATACTGGCACCCCAGTAGCTTCATCGAAGAGCTCAATCACCCGATAGTATAAGGGATTCCATTCCCGCCGCACCGTTTGCATCCGTCCCGACCCACCCTCGTGCGTCACCGCTTGGATATTCCCCCCTTGCCCATCTTTGGTCTTGTATACCATCAGCATATAACGCAGGGGGTAGTGTAGGGAAACATCATGCAGATCAGGGTAATAATCTGCCGCTCGTTCTTCCAATACCACAGGCGCAAAGGGCCGGAAAGGCTCTCGGAATTTGATCCGGGCGTTGACGATCTCTTTCATTTCTGCACTTCTTGGATCAGCCAGGATGGAACGGTTGCCCAGTGCCCGCGGTCCCCACTCGAAACGATCCTGGTAGAGAGCGATCACCTTCCCCTTTAGCATGTCATCCACCATCATTGGTGCCATTTTTTCAGGATCTTTCACGCGTTGGTAGGTTCTACCTGTGTCATTGATCGCATTAACCACTTCGTCCTGAGAGTATCCTTTGCCCCAATAGGCGTGCTCCATGATGAACTTTCGCGGTTGTCCCAGCAACACGTGATAAACGTAAAGCGCCGCGCCTAATGCACCGCCAGAATCACCTGCAGCGGGTTGAATAAATATCTCATCGAAGGGCGTCTCCCGTCAGGGTTGTTCAGTTCTCCAGAACGCCGACATAGTTGAGCACTCTTTCTAATTGCATACAATTGTCAAAGATTTCGGTGCTGACATTATCGACTTGATTCTTCCGCAGAATGTTGAGTGCAAAGCTGCGCAATTTGGCAAAGATATGGGGATTGACCCGGATGCGTGACGCATCTTCACCCAGCGTGACATCACGCACATAGTGGTTTCGGTTTTCAATGCCCCAGTGCTCCCGAATGGCTGTGCAAAAAACTTCGGCACTCAAGGCGGTGGTGGCGATGTAGTAAGAAATCTCGTCGCTGTCCTGCCAGTTGTGTGTTTTCGTCTGCCATTGGCGACGAAAGCGGGTCACTTTGATGACCACCTTTACGGTGGCCCACGCTAAGCAATCCGTCAACAGCGGATAGAAAAACAGTTCCACGCGGCGACTTTCTAAGCGGTTCCGCGTTTTGGTCCACGGTTCTTGAAAAATTTCATGGGGCGGGCGGGTCGCCGCATTCCGCTGGCAATCACGGAGTAAGGTTTTTTGATTGCTTTTGACCTGCACAATCACATGGTTACCGGTTTTTTTGGCTGTAGTCAATGTTTTTTTGGCAATGCAGGGCGTCAAAGGTGAAAATGCACCCAGTCAACCCTAAGTTTTCCATCAGGGCTTGCGCTGTGGGAATCTCATTCGTTTTGACCGCAATTTCCTCGTGGGCTAAGATGATGCGCTCACTCGCCGCAAAGACGCTGAAGATCTGTAATGCGGCTTGGTCATGAAAATGGTCAAAACTCCCTCGCAAGACTTTACCATCGCAGCCTACCACGCGGCCAGTTGAGGCGGGCGGCTCAACCAGTTGGGCACTATACCGCCGAAAGCAAGCTTCCAATTCCGCCGCCGAGGTGCCTTGAATAATGTCGCGAATGGTCGTGTAGGCCGGTCTTCTCTTCCAACGCAAGTCAAAGAGTTCATCAAGCGTGTCATAATGCCGAACGATGAATTGTTGGACTTTCCGATAAGAAGTGGCACCACTCAAAATGGCCAGAATAGCGAATAGCAGAATATGACCTTGTTGATAGCGCTTCCCTTGAGCACGGCGGTGATCTTTGATTTCAAATAGAAAACTGTGTAACATCTGGGCCTCCATGGCTATGTTTGAACGCCGGAGGTTACCATAGTTCGACTAGAACTGAACAGCCCTGCGTCTCCCGTAGAATCCGCCCGTTGGCGACAGAGTTCAGTGCTACGCCACCAGCCATACAGAGCCGCTTGTTACCGGTTTGTTCATAGGCGTAATTGGCCATCTTGAGAATGGTATCTTCTGTCACGCGTTGGATACTGGCAGCAATGTCGGCGTAGTGTTGGTTGCGTTGGGCAGTCGCACCATCCCAGTCAGGATGGTCTTTCTTCGGATGGGTCGTCGGCGTGTAGAATACCGAATCATGCACCCGCGGTTCGCCGAATAGTTTGACAAAGTTGCCATTGAAAGTACGCGAAGTGGAGTGATGGTAGGAAAAATAATCCATGTCGAGCCGAAAACCCCCATCATCGCCTACTTCGATCAATTTGTAGACATCGTCCATCCTATTCGGACGCCCGTATGGTGCCATCCCCATCACCTTATACTCCCCATTATTC
>CAZCPP010000530.1:0-2688 GCA_964500655.1 uncultured Anaerolineaceae bacterium
CTTCAATATTTCACTTTGCATCTATAGATGAAAGCAAACTGTCCGGTAGCTAGAACTATTATTTGACTGTCTTTTTTACTAAAATATCTATAATTTGTTTACGTACTCAGCCTTTTTGAGAGCTCCTTTAATTGCCCCGGGCTAATCGGTTTCAGCAGTACCAGATCCACTTCAGGTCTGAGCATATCAGCCTGCTGTTCGTCAGCGGTAGTTAGAATTACTCGTGTATCTGCCAAGCGTTCGTCCCTGCGCACCTGGGCCAGGATATCCTTTCCTTGCAAACCGGGCAGGTGCAGGTCCAGAATGAGAAGCGACGGCGTCACTTCGTCAAGGCGGGCCGAAGCTGAATCTCCATCTGTATATGTTTCAACCTCAAAATCGTCTTTTAGGGTGATCGTAAAAATCTGGTTTTGTACTGGATCATCTTCAACGATTATAAGGAGGGGGTTAGCCATGGAGTCCTCGTCTGGGTACTATATTCATGAGTTAATTGCAGGCGGATGTGTGATGGGGAGCAACACGCTGAACTTACTGCCCTTCCCAACCTGACTCTCAAGCAAGACTCGCCCGCCCATCAATTCTACCAGTTGTTTTGTGATGGATAATCCTAGTCCGATGCCACGATTGTCGCGTGTAATAGCATTATCTGCCTGTATGAAGGGATCGTATATAGTTAATTGCGCTTCTGGCGGAATGCCCATGCCTGTATCCGTTACCTGCATGACCCAGTGCTCAGAATCAGGACACCCTAAATATATTTTTACATCCCCTTCCTCTGTAAACTTGATAGCATTGCTTATCAGGTTGGTCAGAATCTGTCGCAGGCGACGATCATCCTCGAAAAGCTCCTCGGGTAGGTTCGTGTCAATAGAAGTAATGAGTTTCAGCCCTTTCTTTTTTGCTAAAACCTCAGTGACCGATACAGCTTGCTGTAGAAGCATAGCCGGCGAGAAATCGCGTTTCAGCAAGGTGGCGGTATTTGCTTGAATCTGAGCGCTATCTAATAGCTCATTTACCATTCCGGTTAGATAATGCACACTTTGAAGAATTTCTTCAGTAGCAGTTTTTTGTCCTTCTACTAATTCTCCAAATGCACCGTTCTTAAGTAGTTCGGCATAACCCAGAATACCCCCAAGAGGGGTGCGTAATTCGTGGCTGACTTTGGCAAGCAGCTGACTTTTCGCACGGCTGGCTTCAAGAGCCTGGTCATACGAGATTCGCAGGGCTTCTTGAGTGCGTTTTTGGTCGGTAATGTCTTCTTTAACTGCAACGTAGTAAGTTATCTTCCCTTCGGAATTTTCAATTGGAGAAATTGAAGCCAGCTCCCAAAAGGTTTCTCCATTCTTCTTACGATTGCAAAATTCCCCGCGCCATTCTCGTCCATCAGAGATTGTTTCCCAAAGCTCCCGGTGTGTTTCAGCGGGAGTGTATTCTGTTTTCAAGATATTCGGATTTTTCCCAATTACCTCGTCGACGGAATACCCAGTAACTTGGGTGAATTTGGGGTTTGCGTATTGTATATTTCCTTCTGTATCTGTAATGATGATGGACGTAGGGCTGGCCTCCACCGCGCGTGAAAGCTGACGCAGTTGTTCCTCGGCCTTTTTGCGTGTAGTAATGTCTCGAATAATAGCTAATCGTCCAATGGGGTTATTCTTCCTGTCTTTCAATGGGGAGATAGTAATTCCAACCCAGCGTCGATTTTCGCCTCTCCCATGTGATATCTCTTCCTCGACTCTACCAACACTCTGATAGTATTCGACCAGTTGAGGCCAATCAGAGAAAATATCAGTAAGTTGTTCACCAATGAGGTGTTGGTTCTCGGGAATTTCTAGAATTTGTTCCGCAGCCTGGTTTATATCCACGACACGATCTGTTGTATCAAAAACAATCACGCCATCTATCATCCCATCGACAATAACATCTCGGGCGATAGGCACCAGATCAAGCAGTCGGTGCCTAAAAAGTGCAAATACCATACCAACACCGGTGATAGTAAATGCAAAGGGCGTTAAATCGATAACGATGGGTAGCAAACTGAATACGGTAATGATATTTGCGATCCAGGGAGCGGCCACAGCAAGCAATATCCACGCCATTTGCCCTCGGTACTTTGCAGGCCAGCGCAACAAACCTCGAACAACCAGGATAGTCCCTGCAAGAATCAGTGCATAGGAATATGCGGCATGAGCCCAGAACCAAATTCCGTAATCGGATTTTCTGAGAAAGAATCCGCCTTCCTGTACGATTTCTTTCGTTGCCCAAAACAAATGGTGCGAATCATCTGTCCAAATGATAATAGTTGAAAGGATTGGGATGATGAACAAACTAATCAGTCGCCCACGAGTGATCCAGGATTTTCGTCCCATATACTCTAATGCGAAAATCAACCAGATAACCGGGGTGGTAACTACCCCCAGAAAGGTAATTCGGTCCCAGAAAGATTTAATAACAAGGTCGGAAGAAATGAGATGCAAAACATAAGATGTGCTCCACTGGAACAAGACCAACATAAGTATGGAGAATGGTTTTGCACCCACAGTCTCTCGTTGGCGCAAAGTATAAATAGCCAAAACAGCTGAAATTATAGCTGCAACAATCAGGAGCAATAAATAAAATGTTGTTTGGAGTGACCAGGACTTTGCCCGTTTAGGTTGAATAACAGGCTGAATCGACAAGGGAAAAGAG
>CAZCPP010000531.1:0-2686 GCA_964500655.1 uncultured Anaerolineaceae bacterium
ACGGTGGGCAGGGATAAGTCCAATTCAATTCATGCAGTTTATGACGCTTGATTATACAAAGCAGAAACTGGCCGAATCAAGAAGTCTTCTTGATACATCATTAGATGCTGGTCTTTCCGGTCCCAGCCGATTGCATGATTTATTTGTCACTTTTGAAGCAATGACACCAGGAGAATATAAAAAACAGGGGGCAGGTTTGGAAATATCTTATAGCTTTAGCGATTCTCCCTTCGGTGATTGTCTGATTGCCACAACTGCACGAGGTATTTGTCATTTCGGATTCGTAAAAGGGGACAGTCGATCCGATGCACTGGATCAGATTCTTGCAACATGGCCGGGAGCTATTTTCACGGAAACCCCCAAGCCTGTTAGTACAATCGTGAGAAGCATATTTGAAAAGGCCAAAACAAAGGAAATGCGTCCCTTCAATCTACATCTCAAAGGCACGAACTTTCAAATCAATGTATGGAAAGCGCTATTGAGCATACCTGAAGGGTGGATTGTAAGTTACCAGGATATTGCCTCCTATATTGGACGACCGAAGGCATTCCGGGCTGCTGCAAACGCTATTGCAATCAATCCAGTCGCTTTTTTAATCCCTTGTCACCGGGTGATTGCAAAGTCGGGGAAAATTCATCAATATCGTTGGGGTGCTGCAAGGAAAAAGGCTTTAATTGGATGGGAAGCAGCGAGATCGGCATAATATCCAACACCATATATTGGGGCTATAAAATATGGTACGTTACCTATGTTATCTCTAACCTATCTGGAATAATTAAAGACCGTCAAAACCTGTGATATCATCATTCCAAGTTTTTGGGTCTCCGTTGGTGCTTTTCGGTATTACAGTCCCATTTGAACATTCTCCTTGATTACAGATTAGATTCACCAATCACAAATTTTTAACCCCTGTTGAAAGTAACGCTTACGATACTTAGCCTTGTCTAATGAGCCGCCCTTTTTTTGTTTGAATTTCTGGGTCCCCTTTAAAATAGTTGACTTTCCTTTAAAATTTAGATATTTAGCCGGGCATAATCCAAAGGAATCAGTCAAATGGCACAAAAACTCTCCCCAAATGAACTGGTCACTTTCAAAGAACTCCTGATGGCAAACTCAATCCAGACTGACGCCCTGGCTCAGTTGTTGATCGACAGAGGTAACTGGCGCTCTTATTTATGGACGTCCCGGAAACGCATTAAGTTTCAAGTTAAGGAGGTGAAGCATGAAATATAGCAAAACTATGACATACGCGGCGATTGCGTTAGCATTGGTAATCGGGTTCTGTCTTGGTATAATATTTCGAGGAACGGATATCGCAACAGCGAGCCCGATCATCCCGGGCACGGATCACGGGCATACCGCTGCGCGCGCATTCGTAACGTTTACACAAGGGGGCGCCGAAGCTGTGGCGATAATCGTTATGACACCTAGCTGGGGGCATGACTTAACATCATTCACGTGGGGGCCAACACAGGTATGGAAAGACCGCCTGGAAGTTCGCTCGCAGTAGCCGGCGCCCCACCTCCCATGCAGTACAAGTCGCCCAGTGACTCGGGGTAGTGTGGTTGTCGTGGCGGAGGACAACCGAAAGCCAGAACGACACAGCGTCCTCTCTCCCTACGTGGAGATTGACGTGATACGTTCGCTTTATCGAGTGTTGACCTGAAGCATCGCCAGTGTGCATGGGCGCCGAATAACGGTCAGGATTCAGTTTAGTTAATCCAATTGTACGAAGCACACAGGCAATATGCCCGAAAGGACCCGCTGCATTATAAGCACCAGAACTAACGGCCTACCCACTCCATCTTCTGAAATACTCTCCATATGCAAGAGAAGGCGCGGATTCGTGTGTCGACTATGTGATGGATCGAGGGGCCAGCAAGGCGTTTTTCAATACGTCGGTCGGCGAGATTATAATCGGCTTACACGGTAGATTATAAAGGTCACCTAACCGGCTTGCGGGACGTCCATTTGTAATTAAATAACTGTCTCGCAATTTATTTCTTACTTATTTACAAATGGACGTCCCGCAGATCCGAAAGGTGATGCTGGATAGGGATCTGGCTGAGCTTAATAACGTCGAAACCAGCCAGCTAAAAAGGGCCGTTAGGCGAAACATTGATCGTTTCCCTGGTGATTTCATGCTTGAGTTAACGAAAACAGAACTGGAAAATTGGAGATGCCATTTTGGCACCTCCAAAAGTGACAGGATGGGATTAAGATATAAACCCATGGCATTTACAGAGCAAGGTGTTGCCATGCTTTCCAGCGTTCTAAAAAGTAAACGTGCCATTCAGGTGAACATCCAGATCATGCGCACCTTTACCCAGCTTCGTCAGATGCTTTCCACTCATAAAGATCTTAAGCGTAAAATCGAGGTCATGGAGAAAAAGTACGACGCAAATTTCAAGATCGTATTCGAAGCGATTAAACAACTATTAAAGACAGAGGAAAAGCCGCGGAAAAAAATCGGGTATACGGTCAAGGAAAAGCAGGCGCATTACGGCAGCAAACTGAAAAGAAAAAAGAAATAAATCATGGACACCCCCTAAATCCATCTGGCAACGGCGACAACAGATAATAAGTGTAAAAGCGAGGAACACCCCCCAAATTACACAACTGATCTGCCAAGTAATTATTCTTGCAATTTTTCTTAATAATGATAGAAGCTTAAATCCATCATTTG
>CAZCPP010000532.1:0-2672 GCA_964500655.1 uncultured Anaerolineaceae bacterium
TGATTAAGATTTCAAACTTCTCTTTTTCTCTTGACTTCCCACTTCATCTGTGCACCTAATCAAGATCGCGGGCGATCATTTTCCACGAAAGAACGCAATTTGTGTTCTGAGAACGCTTGGTTAGCCCGTTTTCTCAAGGAGATGAAGTTCCTGTAAAGCGAAGTATGATTGGGTAGTCCTTAACGAGGAGGTTGCGAATAATCAGATTCCCTTCCTCATTGTTAGTAATCAACTGTTTCTCATAACCGTACACGACATCAATAGCCGTTGTCTCTTGAGCCAACAAGCCAGAAAAAATCAATGTAGTTTTCACCCCAAGATCAACATCGGTTGCCACGCCGTTCGTCCACAATGCAACTAGCTTATCCCCGTTTGGCAAAGAAAAAGAATAGCTCGTGATATTTGTTGCTTCGCTTTGGATTTCAATTGTCAGATTAGTTGGTTCAGCTCCAGCCATGCTGGTAGTCAGATTTTTGATTGTGTTGACTATTAGAATTGGATGTTCATTATGAACAGCATAGAATTGTGAAACCAAAACATCCATGCCTAAGTGCATTATGATTCCCCGAGCATAGTACTTTGCGCATTTAGTCTCACTATAATATGTCTCAGGGTAAGCGGGGGTTGCTGGAGTCAGCCAACTCAGTTCATCAGATACAAATTCCCCACTAAAACCATGGGCTAAGGCAGTTTCCTTTATTTCCGTTACAATTGATGGATAGTCATAATAATATTGTCTGTGTAAATCATATTCTGGAGATGTCCCATACATTCCATGCCATGATACGACATCCACCAAAGGCATTATGTCGTCTGACTTGAGGATACCTAACAAGTAGTCGTAAACATATTGTTCACGAATATACGAAACACCACCAACTACTATTTTTGCTTGTGGGTATTCCTGGCGAATAATAGGAACAACTCTCTTGACTAAATTAATATAATCCTCAACCTCGATCCATTGGATCGTATTTTCAATATTAGGCTCATTCCATATCTCATAATATTCAACACGATCATTCAAATGATGGACTATAAAACGAACGTAGTCTAGGTAACGCTGTATCTCTTCCTCTGTTTTAAATCTAGGGTAGAGTAAATCCCCTCCCTGTGCCACGTATTCTTTGTCCCAAAAAGTAAGTACATATGTAATTGTTATTCCATTGTCTGCAAGGCTGGTTATAATCTCATCGTGACTTGGATCGATTGAATTTTCAGGCTTGCTCCAGTGTACCCTGTCTGAATCCATGTTGTTAATAGCAAAGCGAGCCCGCGTTATTCCTAGGTTTAATATATGATTGACATTCAAAACCGCATCGGGAAATACTTCTGGCTCTAGATGCCATAAATCGCTAAAATGAATGCCAATCATGTTGTCTTCTAGTTCGCTTGATGGCCTGGGCTGAAGTTTGATAATGAGGTGAGTGTTACCATCTTGAAGCAATGCATGCGTGGGAACGAATGGGGGGAATTCGCTGGTATTTCCATCAGCATCAGTGGCTGTCGCAGCTAGATTAGGACCTGTGAAGGAAGCGCCATGATCATAGGTAAAAGTACCCATGCTGTTGGCTTCTGTCTGTCCTTCATAGACATCTCCCTCAATGCCGCTGGCGGAAAAGATCTCGATGATGCAGTTTGCACAAGCACTACCTGTCACAATGCCCGCAGCCACTTCAAAGCCGTATATCAGTGGATGGTCCAACATGGTGTTGCCGCCATCACACAGCCGAATGCCAAACGAGTTGTCATAGATACTGTTCTGGGTGATAGTATTGCCAAACGAGTCAGTCCCTGTAATCAGTATGCCAACCGAGCCATTGTAAGCAATGATGTTGTCGGGGCCGATCGTGTTATCGGTCATCCCGTTCTCGATCAAGATGCCATTTGACGTGTTACCCCAATTATCGGTTTCAGTATGATTTGTTCCAACGATGTTGCCGGTGATAAGGTTGTTAGATCCCCCAGCACAAAGATCGATTCCATAGGTATTATTGCTGGTTAGATTTCCCTGACCCAACGGCCCTGCACCAATCCCTCGATCACCACCAATTGTGTTATCAGAACCGCCACAAAGCACGATCCCCGAAGCAGTGAAATTGATGATTTGCAGCCCCCGGACGATGTTTCCACTGGAGTAGATTTCCAAACCATTGACCCAATCGCCCTGCGTGGCAATGCCATCCAGGATCACCCCAGCATTGCTGGCATCAATTGTAATACCGCCTTGAATGACGTTTGGCAGGGCACTATCCTCATCCTCATTCTTCAGTAGGATAGTTACCGGAGCTTCGGGCGGAAAGACTGCGGGGTCGAAAGTGATGATGTCACCTGTCTGCGCATCCAGCATTGACTGGCGTAGCGTACCTGGGCCGCTGTTGGCGGTATTGGTGACTACAATCGTTTCCCCTTCTGGTATTAGGGTTATTGTGGTTGTGGGCACAACATGTGTCAATGTAGATTGTTCAAGAGTTGGTGTAAGTGCATGCACCACCGGTGTAGCTGTGGGAAATGGACGTGGTCCACAGCCATTCAAAGCAAGGGAAAGAATGGTTCCAAGAAGTAAACGCGAAGCAGCACTTCTCATTATTCACCTCTATATATACTTAGCAACGGGCTAACGGATTAAGGGTTGATGCGGCGGGAAGAGAGAAAGTGGATAGGAAGGCGAG
>CAZCPP010000533.1:0-2670 GCA_964500655.1 uncultured Anaerolineaceae bacterium
CAAGCTTTTTACTTCTCTTTTTCTCATATTTTTATGCAACTATAGGGTAAAGTGACTAATAAAATTGCAAACCAGATGAACAACGTCCAGGTAAAGCCGATCTGCCAGCCCACCAGGGCTTCGACGATTCCTAAGATAAAGGCCGCTACCAAGCTCCCGCGGATGCTGCCCATACCGCCAAATGCGGTGATCACCCAAGCCTTGATAAGGATATCCCAACCGCCCATGGGCGAGACAAAGTACTTGGGTGCTAGTAAAACCCCACTTATTCCGACCATTACCGCTGAGAGAGCAAAGACCAATGCGAACACCCGGTCCTTGGGAATCCCGACGATCTGCGCCCCTGTCATGTTCAGGGCCACGGCTTCCACTGCCATGCCCATACGGGTTCGCCCCAAAAAAAACATGAAGGAGGCCATGATAAATATGGAGATGCACAACATGGCAGCGTTCTGGTTGCTGATCTGGATTCCCCAAGCCACAATCGACCCTTTGAATAACAACGGCAGGGATTTGACATAGGGCCCGAACATCACCAGGTAAAGGTTGTCCAGAAACAGGGCCAGGCCTAGTGTGACCATGACCGCTGCCATCTCCCAATCCGCCCGTCGGCGCAGGGGACGCACGATAGTTTTCTCGGTAACCATACCGGCTAAGAACAGGGCTGGTACAACCAGCAAAATCACTAGGCCATAGCCCAATTTAGCGCCGAAAACTATATAGGCCAGATAGCCCCCCAGGCTGTAAAAAGAACCGTAGGCAAAGTTGAACACCTTGGTGACCCCGTAGACAAGAGCCATACCGATGGCCATTAGGGCATATACCGATCCGTTTGTGATTCCGCTGACAAGTACATCCAAAAGTTCATTTTGCATAATGGTTACATTGTCCTTATGAGTAAATGATGCTAAATTCTGATCTATACTAAAATCGGACTTTATAATCAGATACAGATTGGCGGATTGGATAACCCACTCTTTACCGTTTCACATCTGATTTACATACCCAAAAAGGCCTCCTTTAAGGCCTCGTTTCTTAAAGCGTCTTCGATGTTGCCGGAAAAAGTGATTTTACCCTCATCCATTAGGTAGACACGGTCAGCCAGTTCGGACACCTGGGGGATATTTTGCTCCACTAGAATGATATCGATTCCAAGCTGGTGCACCTCACGTATGATGTTAAAAACATCGACGCGCAATTTGGGCGATAAACCCAGTGAAGGCTCGTCGGCAACCAGCAAACGGGCATTGGACATAAGTCCCCGGGCTAGAGCCAACATACGCGCTTCCCCGCCGCTTAATGTGGAAGCCAACTGGGTTGAACGCTCTTTAAGCCTCGGAAACAGTTCCAAAACCCAGGAGAGGTTTTCAGCTTCCTTTGCCCTTGCATTTCGATTGTATGCCCCCAATTTCAAGTTCTTCAAAACCGTCATTTCACGGAATAGGTGTCGCTCTTCTGCAATGTAGACCACCCCGTTTTCGACGATCTTTTCGGTCGTCAGATTGTCCAAATCCAGATCCTTATAGCGGATAACGCCAGAGCATGGTTTAACCAGTCCACAAATGGTTTTACACAAGGTGCTCTTGCCATGCCCGTTGGGTCCTAAAAGCACGACTAACTCACCACTCTCCACCACTAGAGACACTTTTTTCAAGACCTGGAATTCTCCGTAAAACGTAACGATGTTCTCGACTTCAAGCATAGTTTTCCCCTAGATAGCAATCGATGACCTTTTTATTCCCGGTAACTTCCACCGGTGGTCCGATGCAAATATTGCAGCCATTTTCTAGAATCATCAGGCGCTGGGACAGCTCAATGAGCACTTTCATAATGTGTTCGATAATGATAATGGACAACCCCAGTGCGCGATTGATCCTTTTGAAAATGGTAATAGCTTGGCGGATCTCGCTGGGACTTAGACCGGCGATGGGTTCGTCCAGCAACAACAGTTTGGGACCGGTAGCTAGACAAGCGGCGATCATGGTGAGCTTTTTATCCAGCAAGTTTAAATTGGATGCGATGTGGTGAGTGCGGCTTTCCAGTCCCACAAAAGCGATGGCATCGCGGATGGCCTTTTCTTCGTTACGACGGTGGCCGTCACCGAAATGAGCACCCACCTTGACATTTTGGTAGACCGAAAGGGATGCAAAGAGCTGAGGTGCCTGGAAGGTCCGCACTATACCCCGATGGCAAATCTGGTGAGTACCCATACGGCTGATATCTTCGTCCTGAAAGAGGATCTGCCCATCATTGGCATAGACCCCGGTGATCAGATTGTAAAGAGTGGTTTTGCCCGCACCATTGGGTCCTGCAATACCGAAGATTTCGCCTTTTTGGACCTCAAAGGATAGGTTGTGAACCGCCGTCAACTGGCCAAAGCGTTTGGTTACATGTCTGCATTCAAGCAGCATAAGTTTTTTCCCTGTATCAGAATTGACGATCTCGTAAAAAGTCCGGCAGATAATTTTAAACCACAATATATTGTATTACACAAATAAGAGCTACACTCTATATTTGCGTTTAAAATTCTGGTTTTCGACTTTTTACGAGTCCATCAGAATTGATGGACTCGATAAAAGTCGAATTAGAAAAAGAGGAACAAAATGTTTATCTTCTAAGGATCATCTCCAGTTTAGTTGTAGTCAAATAAGGTAAAATTGTGGGCATTGG
>CAZCPP010000534.1:0-2657 GCA_964500655.1 uncultured Anaerolineaceae bacterium
ACCCTTATGATGCACTATCTTTTCACTATGTCTATTGTTTCATTTACTTCAATATCAAAAACTCCCGACTATTATACGTCGGGAGATAGAAATTTCATAATGAAATTTTGTGTTTATGGAGTGAAAACTGATAAGTTGTCAATCAGTTGATCATATTCGGAGAGGCTACCATCCTTAATATCCAGTGGCGCAAGAAATTCAATCAACACTTTTCCTGATGGAGTCTCGAAGAAATCGCCTCTATAATATATTGTGATTACTTCATCGGTGGATGAAGTCACTTTCCATTGTTCTTCCCGGGTGAAAATCTCAAGTTTATCTATTCTTACTTGAATGCTGGCTGAGATGAATTTGTAATCAGTGAATGTTGGATGCTGCTCTTCGTCATCCAGAATTTGTTCAAATGAGCGAGAATCATTCTCGAAAAAAAGCACGTTAATTTGGGAGCCTTGTCCTTGAAACACATAATCTTCCTGGGTATTGAATGCATATAAACGGTAATTTCCAGGGTCAGATTCCTTAATATTATCCAATCCATACTGCAAGACAGAATCATCTTTAGCAAGGGTCAACACTTCATCATATTCCGGCTCATTCGGGCGGAAGGGAATCCAGCCAGCAGGTAACGTCAATTTTACACCCGCCTGATAATCGAAAAATTGCCTCGAGCCATCTTCCATCTCTGTCAGAGAGGTATTTGGGGGCACTTCGGTAGGAGTCTCGGTGGCAGTTGAGGTTGATGTTTTCGTCACAGGAGGTTGTGTTACAGTGGCTGTAGGCGATGGCATGGATTCCAACGTTTGGGTCATAAAAGCCGCAACTGTGTCAGCAACCATAGTTGAAAACACATTTGGATTTGAAGTTGAAACAGGTTGCTGCTGCGTGGGAACTACTGCTGGTGCAGGGATACATGACACAATCAGCAATAACGTAAATCCACTTTGTATATATATCAATAGTTTTTTTCGAGACATCAAGCCTCCCCTTATACTTGCAGGAACAACTTCCTCCCGGCAAAAAAAAACCGGGAGGAATTATAGTGTTTTATGATCAGATCCTAAGCGGCAACTGCTCTTGGTTTAAGTAATTGTTGAAAATTGGTAGTCTTCAAGCGTTTGATTAGTTCTTCTTGCGCTTCACACCATACCGGGCGTAACGGACAGTCATCTTCAAAAGTGCAAATACTGCTTTCGCTGACGCATTCATTTAGCAAGATTGGTCCATCAATAGCCTCAATTACCTCAAGTAAAGTAATCTCTCCAGGCTCACGAGCTAAAGTTACCCCACCGCGAGCACCACGTGAGGTGTGCAACAACCCAGCAATGGAAAGCTGAGAAATGATCTTTGCCAAGAAAGAGGGGGGGATGTGTTGCTCCTTGGCTACTTTGCTGGTGGCAGCACGTTGGTTAGGTTCTATTTGAGATAGATACAGTACAGCTCGAACGGCATAGTCAGCTTGACGGGTTATTTGCATAGGTTCCTCACTTGCAATATAGGTAAATATTATCTGTTATAGAGATTTTATTGTGCCAACAGGCACAAGGCAAGTGATGGAGGTCATGGATAAAATATGACCTTTTACTCCGATTTATAAACACAAAAAGCAACCCAGGAAGTGGCGCCCCCGGATTGCTTCAACGAAAATTCTTAGAATTCAATCTGTAAGTGTTACGTTCCCTGCGCCCATTTTGACGATGATCGTCAGGGTTGAACCAGAACCTTCCTGTGTGTAGGTCTGATTGCTCTGCCCCCATCCCGAACTATGATTGACATTGACTGCACCACCTTCCACAGTCACACGTGCATCCATATTTTCTGGAATGATCAGCGTTAAATCACCAAATCCAGTCTCAATGCGTGCGGTGGCATCCTGTTGCAAGTCACCACTGAAATCCAAAGTGTAATCACCCGCCCCGCCGTTGAAGATCAGGGTGGAGAAATTAGCGTTTGCCAAGTTGGTCAATTCAACGTTTGATGCTCCCGTCTCATAACGGAATACAGACATCTCGGTCAGGTTTGGCTCGGAGAAAGAAACGCTGACATGAGATGCGCCGTCTTTGATGGTCAGATCCGTCAGCGCCAGTCCGCCAAATTCATATTCTCCCTGGTAGGCGCCAGCGTTAATCACCAGTTCCATCGGCGTCTCACCCAGTTTTAAGTCCCAGATGTTTTTAAAATCGGATACATTCAAGGTTTTGAAATCGCCTTGTTTGATCTCGATATTGCCCTCATCTTCGATGATTTCGGGCTTGAAATTGGGGACGTTGTACGTGGCTGTTCCCTCGATGAGCATATCCTCCCCACCAGGGGACATTATCAGTCTACCCGCCCCAAATGAGATCTTCAGACGCGTCTCTTCGGACTCTGGAACTGCTACCGTTATATCGTCAGTAACTTCTGGTCCAGGTGTGGGCACGGAGGGAATGTCGACGGTAAAACCGCAGGCCAGCGTTGCCAAGGCTAGGATTGTGGGAAATAGGGAAATTCTGCTTTTCATAAGGTGCTCTCCTTCTGGGAAGATATACGGGGCAGGAGAGATCGGGTTGCATGTGTTAGGCACGCCATATCCTTTTGGGCACAGGTGCAGTGCTCCTACCTGAATTGGTAATGGTTAGTTTTGACTGATGATCCGATGTGCTACACTTTCGGTTTTGGAG
>CAZCPP010000535.1:0-2653 GCA_964500655.1 uncultured Anaerolineaceae bacterium
GTTTTTGGTTGTTCTAATTATTGCTTGATGGGCAAAATGATAAAATCCACTTAATAATCTATCTTTGAAAGCGAGGAGTTATGCCACATCCATTGGTTACACAATTGCGTTTCACCCGCAGCGAGCTGTTGCGCGGTTTAGGAGGCCTGTCAGCGGAAGAGGCACAAAAACGTTTTTTGCCGATGAATTGCATCAGCTGGATGGTAGGACATCTGGCAGACCAGGAACACCGCTTTTGGTTGGGATTGGCCCAGGATAAAAATATCGCTCCAGGGCTAAACGACCTGGTTGGCTACCGTAAACCAGCCAGCACCCCGCCGTTGGTTGAGATGCTGGAAACCTGGCACAAAGTAACTGCCGCAACAGATGAGTACCTGGATAAGATCACGGAAAAGGATTTAAGCGAACATTACTCCTGGAAGGAAAAGAAATTAGAGGAGGATATCGGTAAAATGATGTTGCGGGTCATTTTTCATTATTGGTATCACATAGGTGAGATCCAGGCCGTACGACAGCACCTCGGGCACTCTGATCTGCCGGTTTATGTCGGGGATATGAGCGACGTAGAATATTAATCGCATTAAGGAGAACTTGTCATGTCGCGCCCAGATCGTATTTTGCCCTCCGCCGTTGAAGCCATTGGAGGTGCCCCTCTGGTTGAGTTGAGCCGCCTGACGCGCGGAGTTGAAGGCCATATCCTGGCCAAGTTGGAGTACCTCAACCCGGGATTTTCAAAAAAGGACCGCATCGCACGTCAGATCATTGAGGATGCGGAAGCAAATGGTGAACTCAAACCCGGACAGACGGTCGTGGAACTCACCAGCGGAAATACCGGCACAGGCCTGGCGATCGTATGCGGTGTCAAGGGATACAAGTTTGTAGCCGTTATGTCGAAAGGGAACTCGCGTGAACGGGCCCGCATGATGTCTGCCTTGGGGGCGGAGGTGGTGCTGGTGGATCAATTGCCCGGGTCAAAACCAGGGCAGGTCTCCGGTGGCGACCTGGAACTGGTCGAGGGTGAAGCGCAAAGGCTGACGGTTGAACGGGACGCCTTTCGTGCCGATCAATTCAACCTTGAAAGCAGCACCCGGGCGCACTACCTGCATACTTCACAGGAGATCATTCAACAAACAAATGGAGAATTCGAAGCCTTTTGCGATTTTGTTGGCACGGGCGGATCGTTCGCGGGCTGTGCCAAGGGATTCAAGGAGCATGATCAAAGCATTCAATGCTTCCTGGTCGAACCAATAGGAGCAGCCCTCCTGGCGGGAGAAGCGCTGACAAATCCCAACCACCGGATCCAGGGCGGTGGGTACTCGATGGCGGAGTTGCCCCTGGTCAAGGACCAATATATCGATGGCTACCTGCAGATGAGCGATGAAGAGGCGGTCGAGATTGCCCGCCGGTTGGCGAAGGAAAAAGGGATTTTCGCGGGATTCTCATCCGGTGCGAACGTGGCTGCTGCGTTGGGGTTGCTGGATGGAGCTTTCAAAGGGAAAACGATTGTAGTGTTGTTGAACGATTCGGGTTTGAAGTATCTCAGTACGGATTTGTGGGAGTGACCTCCCGGTTATAAGCCCCTGATAGTTTATAGAATTATTCAAGCGAGACACTGAACCAGTACGAGACCACGCCCGGTTTCCATTTAGCGTCCACGCTGAGGATGTATTCACCCGGAGCAACAGGAGGAGACCACTTAATTGATTCGGAAGCCGGGGCGGTTTCTGAGAGGAGGGCCTCACCGAGCACTTCTTTGCTGATTGTCAAAGTCACCACGTCTGGCAGGGGAGTATCGAGTTGAAATTGGATGGGGGCGCTGGCATCCAGCGGAGTCGAGCTTTCGAAATAAGGTGCGACAGTGTCCTTGCATATGGCTGTCCCAAAGCCCTGGTCCCAACAATAGGAGCTTTGGAAACCGTCCACCAATTTCCCATTTGCCACCAGATAGATTAGCGGCGGGTTCGCCAGGTCGCCTCCGCAACCGGTTAATAATGTTGTCATCAAAATGATGAGGGGGATCAGCCTTCTTGGCATTTTTTCTCCTTTGCGAGTGGCGAATGACCTACAGGAAAATCCCTAACAGCATCACATTCCTGGAATTCTATACTTCTCTTCGTGTGGAATGCGGGAACTTAGACACGCCGCACAAGAGGGAGTCGAAGCCCCCATCCCAGCGGACCGGTAATTCTACTTCAGTAACAAACCGACTTTGTCAGGATTAGTGGGATCGGACATATCGACCATCACCCCAACCACCTCACCGACCTGTACCTGCGCCAGGCGGATCATCGGCACGGTCATGGTCTTGGTTACTTTATAGGGTGGGCGCATCGGCATGGTGATCTCCAATTCCAGGGTTACGCGCGGGTTGTCATTGATGCGCATACCCGTGTCGGTCATCGACAGGACCTTGGCCTCGCCCTGAGTACCCACGGCGGCCAGTTCTTCGGTCTGCTGACGCTTCTTGCGCATGATAACGATCGGGACAGCGATCGCCGCGACGGTGATGACCAGGCCGCAGCACACCGAAACGAGGACGATACCGATTGTCATATAAATGGAGTAATCTGTCATGGAGTTTTCCTCCTTTTGGGAAAATAGGTAGTCTCCCTCAATAGTGTTGAAAGGTGTAAACTTGGGTAAACTGACTTGA
>CAZCPP010000536.1:0-2651 GCA_964500655.1 uncultured Anaerolineaceae bacterium
CTTAAGACTGGAGCACATTGCGATCAGGCATCTAGATCTGAATGCGATCGGTCCGCAAATTCCCAGCCAAAATTGTCTTCGAGCGAAAATTTAAGTCTAGTGCCCACCATTCATTTGGTCACGGCGGGCACCAGCCATTAGCCATCATCAAGCATAGTCAGTTCACGGAATTTTGGAAAAAATACCGCCAGTTCCTAATTCCATCTTAATGAACTGCCCTCGATCTAGTCAGAACATCCGACTACCACATCTTCAACACGCTGCAAGAAAGCATCATCAGTGGGATAGTGAAGAAGTCCATCCTCGTCCCAGGTGTAGCCAGCATCAGCGAGAATACTCCTAGCTTTTTCCAAGTCAAACTCTATGACAGGGAGGTTGGGGTTATATGCTGAGTGACTAGGAGCGAAGGTAGAGTTATTGCTTCCAGGAACGCCTGCACCCTGCCATACCACGTTTATGATATAGTCTTTGTCGATGGCATGAGCGAGTGCTCGGCGGGCTTCGATATCCCGCCAAGGATCATTGGTCATCAACGGAATCAGATACTCAATCCTAAAGGTTGGTACCTGAGACACTGTGATGTGCGAGAATTCCTCGAGGCTTTCCGCCTGCAAAGGAGTCAACGCCACGTCGAGGAAATCTAATTCCTTTGTGGTTATCATCCCCAATAGCCCATCCACGCTGGGAATGACCAGGAATAAAAGCTCATCAACATATGGGGGGCTGAAGTGCTCTGTGTGTGCAAGGAGCGAGAGCTCCACATCCTTCTTATAATGGCCAAATTTAAACTGACCACTACCGATAGGATGGACGACCTCGGCTTCGCCAGGCGCGACACCCTGTTCTTCCACAAGGTTCTCCCACCATTGCTTGGAAAGGATTGGTTGTGAGACAAGAATCACGGTCTCAAACGGAGCAAACGCGCTTGATAATTTCACATCCACCGTTAGATCGTCAACAACCTCAACAACATCAACTACTTTCCAAACGAATGAGAGTTGGGCAGCTTCATGTTCTTTAGTGTAGTTGAAAGAGAATGCTATATCCTCTGCTGTGACGGGTGTGCCATCGTGGAAGGTCATTCCATCTCTTATATATAAGCGCCATGTGTTGTCTTCGATATATTCCCAAGACTCTGCAGCCCACGGAATTACGTTGAAATCCGCATCCATTCGCGCAAGGGTATCAAAGACATAGTATCCCTCCACGAACCAAGCGTAATTCATGTAGTTCAAAGACCGTGGAGCGTCGCTTGTTCTGCCAATTCTAACTTGTGTCCTGTCGGTTGCAGGTTTGATATTTCCAAATTGGCCCGGCCACTGAAATCCAGCCGCTCCATTGAAGGGCCAGTGCACAACATCGTTCCAGTCATCGCTGTTATAAGCATCAATGCGATCGGGATGACCGAGAATGTTTCGGGAGTAGTTTCCATGGTACAACTCCTGAGATTGAGCTATCAAGCCCTGACGCACTTCCGAATCCAGTTCCGCTTGCTGAGCATCGGCAAGGATGTCATATTGTGCACATACAAAATCTCCATAATTTTGCCCCTTCGACTCGGCACCTGCTTCACTCGAATGTCCATGTTTGAGAACCCACTCATATGGATCCAACCTTTGCGGACGAGCCGAGTTGTACCAGCGGATGATATTACCGTACTCACGCGACTTTGAAAGGGTTCGCATTTCACTTTTTGAGTAACCCTGGAGTTGGACCCGGAATCCCAGCGACTCCAAATCTTCAGTGATTTTGCGGCCTTCCTCCGCTGCCAAAGTTTGCCCAGTGTCAAATGCAAATAGAACCTCATCAACGAGATCCCCTACAGCTGCCTCGACTTCAGGCTCAACTTCGGGTACGTCTGCGGGCTCATCACTGGTCACGTCCGCGGGCTCAGCGGCAACCTCAGCTGGAGCTTCCGGCACTTCAGGTGTTGTGCATGCGGCCAGCATCGCACATGTTGCAACGATTACTATCGCAAGTAATAACGCTGGCCAGTTTCTTTTAGTCGTTTCTATATTCATTAAAATTCTCCTTTTGGCAATTTCTTCACGGCTCCGATAATTCTTCCCATTATCACCTCCTTTTTTTGATTCCGATCAATCATTTACTGGATTGAACTTTTCATCAATCGGATACCAGATTGTTTTTCCTTTATTTTCATTAGACAGGTCTTGATAATTTCTATCAACAGCTTGAGGGCAGTAAAGTCAAAAATATGCCGAGAACTAAAATGACTCCTGCAGCACACCTTCCTTAGGAAACGATGAATACCGCTCGTAGATTCTGGTACATGCTACAGAATGATCATCTGAGATATATTTTTGAGCTGGGCCTTCGGTGTGACATTGAGACCTAGCTATTTGACAGCGGGGTGCAAAGCGGCATCCTAAGGGCAAATTTCTGGGGTCGGGAATATCACCCTCTATGGATACCCGTTTTCTTTTATGGGTGGGATCAGGGACGGGTATCGCAGAAATCAAAGCCTTTGTATACGGATGTTCGGGATGGCTGGTAATTTTTTCGGATTTTCCTTGTTCAACGATGGATCCCAAGTAAAGAATGGCGATTCGATCGCAAATTTGACGCATGGTTGAAAGATCGTGCGAAATGTATAGGACGCCAAGACCCAATTCCTGGGTAAAACGGCGCAC
>CAZCPP010000537.1:0-2649 GCA_964500655.1 uncultured Anaerolineaceae bacterium
GAATTTCATTCGACATACAAAGCTATCGACTTCCAGTCGATAGTAGTTTACTCTTTGGGATTATGCGATTCACTCGACATAAACCACAATAAAATCCCCAACAAAATCAGGCTTTTCTCCCTTGTAAAAATGAATCCACATGTTCTCTTGCATTTGTTTCTGGAACAGGAAAACCAAGGTTAGCCCGTCGCATCATCTCACTGACCATCATCGGACCGATCAAGGAATTCAGACTGGTCAGAGGAGATTCTTGTTTCAGGATACCTTTCGTTTGATACTCTTGAATGATCTTTACGATACCTTGAATGTTTTCCCAGGGGGTAGCGAACGCCCCCTTTAATTCCGGGCGACGCGGCATTTCAACCAGAAGGGTAGGGATGATCTCTCCAAACATCTCATTGGTATCTATGTAAGCTTCTACAATCGCCAGCAAATCAGCTGCGAGATCGCCAGTATAGACGAGCTTGTTCAATGGGGTATCAGAGAGCTGGTGTTTAATAGCCTTTTCGAAGAGCTCCGCCTTACTGCCATATTTGCGGAAGAGGGTAACTTCATTGACCCTGGCCATCTCTGCAATTTCTTTGGTGGTTGCGCCTTCATACCCGCGCGACACCAACATGTCGACCACAGTCCGGAATACACTGGTTTCGTCAATCACTTTTGGCATATCTCACTCCTTGATAGGGTGATTGTATCATAAGCAAGTATTGACTTGCAATAAAAAAAGTCTTATACTTATATCAAGTAAACGCTTGCAATAAAACCTATTGGAGCAACCTTATGCCAAATAATCAGATTAATACCCAAAAAAACGATGATTTTCTAAAAGGTCTCGGCGCAAACGAGCGCGCGCTTCTGGAGCGAATTCCTGTTCTTTTTCTTAGAAAACTGGCCGCAGCGATGGTGCGTGCAAAGATGCGGGTGCAGTTCACTGGCTGGCTGCAGTATTTGCTCCCTGTGCCGTTGATGCTCCTACTCTGTCTCGTCGCTGGGATTATTAGCCTTCTCGGTGGTACGAGAGTGGCAAATATATTTGCTTTTATGGGGTTGCTGCTGTTGGTAGTGTTCATATTTGACCTTATCACAGTGAAATTTCGCCTGCGCTTTCCTGAGCGTCTCCCAAATCGCAATGACGACCTGGGGATCTTTGATCTAATGCGAGCAAGGCGTTCCTGCCGGTCGTTCCAAACACGAAGCCTAACCCCCAACGACTATAACGAATTGATGGAATCTGTCCGTCTCTACAGTAAAGAACCCACGATTGGAGCCTCCTCTGTGCGATTCGAATATGTCTCTGCGCCACTTACCGTTTGGCCAACGGTAAATGCCAGTGAGTTTCTGGTGGCCATTACCCCGAAGAAATACGACCGCACTGCCGTGATCGATGTGGGCAGAAGCTTGCAGAAGATCGTCATGGATGTCACCCGCACGGGATTAGGAACGTGTTGGATCGGGCCGGGCGCAGACCATGCCAGTGTCATACAACATCTGGGCGAGCGCTTCAATCCGGATGCAGATCAAATTATCTGCTTGTGTGCCGTTGGATACAAATCATCGTACATCCCCTTGTTCATCCGCATCTTTAATGCCCAGTTCAAGCGCCGTTTGCCACTTTCCTCGCTCTTTTTCGCCGACTCAAACTTTGAAGAACCAATAAATGTGAACACGTCCCCATTCAATCGCTTTGGGCGCACCTACGAAATATGTCAGTGGGCTCCATCCTCTTATAACGGACAAACAACCCGATGCGTTGCAGTCACAGAGAAAAATGGTGCAGATCAATCTCGTTTGATACGATTTGATTTCTATGTGACGACCGAATCGCGTTACTATGCGCCAGTGGCGGCGGGCATTTGGTGTGCAAACTGGGAGTTGGGATGTGAAGCGCTGGGCATTCACGGCCAAGTTGCTGTCATCTCAGATGAAGAGAAAGCCAATCCCCAGCAACATCGATATGACGTTAGTTGGGTGTTAGACGAAAACGATTAGTTTTCAAACAGCTACAACAAAATCCCCAACAAAATCAAAGTCCCGCTTCCATACTTCTCTTTATAGGGAACGCGGGGGGACCGACGCGCCCGTGAAAATGAAAGGGCACAGCTTGAAGGGTAAAAAGTTTACTTTCTCCTAAAATTTGTTAGTTTTATCTTCATACATATTATTTGTCTTGCTGATCCTACCCTGAAAGAAAGAAGAAAACAGCGCCAGTCCCGCAAGCGAGCAAGAGAAAGAGCGCCAAAGCTATAATCAACAAGCGGGAACCGCCTCTATCTTCCTGAATAGTGGATGTTTGCCGGATGAGCGGTTTCGAAGCGCGGATTTCGGTATCATTCCAGACGGGCATTGCAGTTGGATGAGGGGCATGAATGCCGCCATCGAGATTGGGGGTCTTCGACAGGATCCCCAGCTTCTTTAACATATCCATGCCCTTCTCCAATTTGATGCGCTGCTCCTGAGTTAAATCCCCAAACCCGCCGACCTGCCTCCCGTCCACGACGACCTTGGTGCTGGCAACCGCTTCGATAATATTGCTGACCACATCTCCCTGGAAAATATCGGGGATGCCATCTTGATTCTCGTCCCTAAAATGAGTCATTAACTCATGTTACGCAGTGATTGGCTGAATAGAAAGCTCAGACTGCAAACTGC
>CAZCPP010000538.1:0-2629 GCA_964500655.1 uncultured Anaerolineaceae bacterium
GCAAGAAATAATTATTCTTTTTGCCTAAGGAAACGACATTGACTATAGGGTTAACTATGTCCTCAGGCGTCTTCCCCCAAATTTTAGCAGTTTTTTTATTTATTAAAAGATAATTTCCATCTTTATCAATAAGATTAAAGCCTGCTACAGAAGCATCTAAAAGAAGTTTGTATCGTGCATCTTTCTCCCGCAGCGCCTCCGCCGCCTGCTTGCGTTCAGTCTCATCACTATAAATAGCTACAATTTCTCCTGAAGGCAGTTTATATACAAAATTATCTCTCCATCCGGTTATTCTTTCGTCCTTGTACATGGAGATCGGATGATGTTCCGGCTGTCCTGTCTTCCAGACTCTCTGAAATACATCGAAAAGACCAAAATCTTTAACCCCAGGAAACTTTTCAAGGATACTTTTTCCGATCAGTTCATTTCTCTGGACATGGTCGATCTTCTCTCCTGTTTTATTGAAATCTACAAAGATAAAATCATCGCCATTGTTTACACCCTGGTATATGGCTACCCCGCTGTCCATGTTATTAAATAATGATCTATACCTTTCCTCACCCTCACGCAGCGCCTCATCCGCCTGCTTTCGCTCGGTGATATCGAAAATAGTCATTTGAATTGCAGATTCACCCCACAACTCCATAATCTTTACCCTATTCTCCAACCAGATCAAGGAACCATCTTTTCTTACACCTTGATACTCATATTGAATTGGAGCCTTTTCTCCCCCAAGACGGGATTCCATATATCCCATGAGCCGAGACCGCTCATGGGAACCCAAAAGAGGAAGTATAGTTTCCATACTAAGTATATCTTCAACACTATAACCATGGGTCTCAGCAAAAGCTTGGTTCACAAAGACAGGTTTTAATTTCTTGTGGATTAGAATACCCTGAATGGACCCTTCAAACAGGTGTCGAAATCGCTCCTCACTCTCCCTTAATGCCTCCTCTGCCCGTTTGCGCTTTGAAATGTCAAATACAAAGGCTTGAACAGCTGGCCTACCCTCCCATTGAATTTCTGCTGAATTCATTTCAATCCATTTGGTCTCTCCTGACTTAGACAGAACCTTAATTTCTACTATACCTGGATCCATAGAAACTACTGCTTCACGTTGTCCAATTCTGTCAACAGCAAAAGACCTATCCTCAGGATGGATTACGGATAGAAAATCGATTTGACTATACTCTTCCCTTGTATAACCAAGCATATCATGCATTATGGAATTAAAAAAAACCCGTTGGCCATCCTGGATCACTGTAATGCCAATATTGGCGTCTTCTATCACAGAACGATATTTCTTTTCAGATTCTATAAGCGCTTTCTCTGCCTGCTTTCGCTCGGTGATGTCGACAGTGTAACCGGCAAGATACTTTGGTTTACCATTAATAAGGATTGGGAATTTTGTTGTTTCATAAAACCGGCCGTGAAATTCCTCTTCAATGCTTACCGGTATTCCTTCATTTAAAATACGTAAGTCGTCAGCAATCATACTTTTTGCGAGGTCAGACGGGAAAAGCTCATCCATGGTTTTGCCAAGCAATTCATCAATGGACCGTCCTAACATATGCTCATAATTTTTGCTTAACCGAATCGATCGGATATTCTTATCTTTAAAAAACACATATATCGGACTGTGTTCCAGAAAAAGACCAAATATATTCTCACCCTCCCGCAGTGCCTCCTCCGCCTGCTTGAACTCGGTGATGTCGCGCGAAACGCCGAGAACAGTCTTTACTTTTCCATCCTGGTCAAACTCGGGGTATAAGCGCCAGTCCAGAAAGACCGAGCCCTCTACGCTCTCCCATTCGAAAACCTCGCCGGTTGGCTCTCCTGACTTGAAGACCCTTTTGATCCCATCTTCGCACATGTTGGATAGGTGTTCATCAAAACCCAATTCACGGTGAGTCTTACCGATGAATTCTTCCTCTGAAAACCCAGAAACCTTATAGCCCGCCGCATTTTGGTAGAGGTGTCTGCACTGTTCATCGTATCGCATGATGTAGTCATGACTGTTTTCGGCAAGTGATCTAAACTTTTCCTCACTCTCCCTCAACGCTTCTTCAAAGCTTATACGATCAGAGGCTTCTTTTTCTAAATCCCTGACCCTTTGTTCCAATTCTTCATAGGTTGGCTTTTCAGACATATTTTCACCTTCAAAAGATAAAAATGGACGAATTTAAAAAGATTTTGATTAGGAAATATATGTGGTCAGGTTAAAAGTCTATCACCACAACACTCTGACATTATTCAATTTGGATATATTTTGCAAACACAATCTGTAGTGGTTGGATGCAACCTGTTGTAATTAAAGATTTGTTCTCTAATCAGAAAGTATTTCCATCTTGGTCTGAAACAACCATTGCATGAATCAATCGCTACGGGACAGGTCTGCCAAAAAGTTGCTAAAAAGCTATAAAATGGACCAGACTCTCGGTCGACATAACTGCCCGATTCCAAACGTATCATTTTGCATAATTGCCTTGTGATATCAAATTGCCTACCGCTAAGGGAAACATAATTATTGATCCACCAACTCCAATATCGAATATCACAAAAAATTCAACCAGTCTATACCCCAGCGTTGCATAAAAGTTTGACATTTTACTACCCTTGGATCACGCTG
>CAZCPP010000539.1:0-2629 GCA_964500655.1 uncultured Anaerolineaceae bacterium
ACAATCCCATCACAGACCTCTCCCCACTCAGCAAGCTAACGTGCCTTCGCGAACTGAACTTGCGTGGAAACGACGTAAGCGATATCAGTCCGCTGTCTTCACTAAACAATCTGGAAAGCCTAAACCTGCGCGCCAACCGCGTTGCGGATATCTCTACACTAGCTGAGTTAATGTCGCACAGTACCCTTCAAGATGACCTACGCTCAGACAGACAGGCACATGTGGACATCCACGATAACCCCATCCCACGCCTGCCATCGGACGGCTACGCATCCATCCGCCCGTTCTGGGAGCATATCTCCGATCGGGTTCCGTTCACCCTGCCGGTACTCAATACTCTGGATGCGCCCTCCTTCTCGCATATCGGTGGGCTTTATGAAGTGGATTTCGAGCTGACACTTTCATCACAGGACCCGCAGGCCGCTATCCACTACACATTGGACGGCTCTGAACCCACCCAGGATTCGCCACTCTACAACCAACCACTGCGAGTCAGCAACCGCGCTGGTCAGCCCAACGAGCTCTCTTCCATTAGCACCACTTCAACTCGTTGGAAAGAACCAATTGGTGAAGTGTTTAAGGCTGCAGTGGTGCGCGCCAAAGCCATCCACCCAGACGGCGCGCACAGTGCAGCAGTAACCCATACTTACTTTGTGGATCAGAGTATGGCTAGGCGCTACAGCTTGCCAATTATATCTATCAACACTGACCCGGATCATTTTTTTGATTATGACCATGGCATCTACGTCATGGGCCGCATATATGACGAGGAGAATGGTCAAGTTGATAACTTGGCGGCAAATTATTGGGAACGTGGCGGCCAGTGGGAACGGTCGATGCATATCGAGTTTTTTGACCTCTCCGGCAGACGTTTTTTGGCCCAGGACGGTGGTGTACGGATCCACGGCGCCACAACACGCACATATCCTCAAAAATCTTTGCGGTTGTATGCAGATGACTGGTATGGTGAAATGGATAATTTCGATTACGAATTATTCCCCGGCTTGCACGATTCTGTTCAGGATAATACCATCGCAGATTTCAAAACCCTGCTATTGCGTAATTGGGGCAATAAATGGAAAGCCCCTATGTTTCGCGACGCCATGATGCAATCCCTGGTCAGCCACACTTCCCTCGACATCCGGGCTTACTGCCCGGTGATCGTCTTCCTCAACGGCGAGTATTGGGGCATATACAACCTGCGCGAGAACCTGGATGAATATTACCTGGCAGCCCATTATCAAATTGACCCTCAGCAAACTGTCATTCTGGAAAACAATGGCTTGCTCGTCGACGGCGAGCCAGGCGATGAAGCCCATTATCAAGCCCTGCTGGATTATATTCTCAACAACGATATCAAGGACCCGAAACATTATAGCTATGTATCCACCCAAATGGACATCGATAATTTCATCGACTACCAGATCTCTGAGATCTATGCGGGTAATAAGAGTTGGCCGTATGATAATATCAAGTTCTGGCGCTACAAAACGGACACATATCAGCCAGACGCCCCTTACGGCCAGGACGGGCGCTGGCGATGGCTTATATATGACCTTGACAATGGTTTCGGATATGACGATGAGTCAAAATCTTTTGAGGAAAACACATTACTACAAGCAGAAAGTGATTTTTTATTCCGCTCGCTCATAGGGAATTCAGAATTCCGCAGGCAGTTCATCAACCGCTTCGCCGATCACCTGAACACTTCATTCACTCCGCAGCGCGTCATCAGCACCATCGATGAGATGCAGGATACCCTAGAGCCCGAAATGGAAGAACATATTCGCCGCTGGAATATCATGGGAAATTCGATAGATGTATGGGAGGAAAATGTGGATGTGATGCGCATCTTCGCCCGTCAGCGGCCTGATGATGTGCGGGGACATATCCTGGATTACTTCGACCTGACTGGCACCGCCACTGTTACCCTACTGACGGATAGCACCAAAGGCCACATACGCATCAACTCCATTGATATCACACCCGATACACCCGGCGTGATGGACGCGGATGAATGGAGCGGCACTTATTTCAAAGGCATCCCAGTCCGCCTGTCCGCCATCCCTAAACCTGGATACCAGTTCGCGGGTTGGGTGGGCATTGATCAGTCCGACCCGGATGTGGATCTTATCCTGAACGAAGACCTGACACTGACAGCCAATTTCATCCCGGCCGATAAGTAACCTAAAGCATTACCCTTCTAAGAGACCTTTTTAGTTATCAGCCTGGTCAAATGAAGGTACTTGTAATGTCAAAAGTTCCTAATTTTATTTACTTCTGCTCAATTCCCCCTCTATTATTCATATACAAACTTTTGAGCACATTCTAAATTATTGCTACAATCAAACCGAACTATATACATACAAAACCACTCAATGCCTTCCATTAATTATATTTGGTTCAAATGACGCATACGGGATTCAAACCTGGAACTAACAGATTACGAGTCAGTTGCTCTACTTTAAAAGGAGAAACATACAAATTCTAAATCTTTAGGGTGGCTGACGGGAGTCGAACCCGCAACCCCTTGTTCCACAGACAGGGAACTTTTTGTCCATAGCGTATCACAGCGTCCATTGTGTCCACACAGTACACAAATTAAAGAAAAAACTGTCCATTGTGTCCA
>CAZCPP010000540.1:0-2624 GCA_964500655.1 uncultured Anaerolineaceae bacterium
TTGACCTGATTTTATCCGCTTATCCTTTACTCAACTGCGTAACATGAGTTAGTAAGAGAAAACGGGAGCGCGTGCTCCCGTTTCAGGCCTCTTATTCGAGGGGCGCAGTTGGACTTATCTTGCGGATTTTCGCAATGATCTTTTCTTTCTCAGCCTTGTTTTTGGCTTCAGCTAACTTCACGCGCAGTTTCTTGATCTTTGCCTTGCGATGTCGTCGACGTTTGATCTCGCGATCACGCTCACTTGTCATATGTACCTCCTGGTGGATTTTTTATCTATCTTTTTATAGAATGACACACCCTGGTTGTCAAGGTTAATCACCATAAAGGGGAAAGAACTCAAATTAAACCAACTTCAGCGTTGAAATCTTCGATCTGTCCATCAATCTCACCAACTTGACCCTGTACTGCTTCCCAATAGTTTTGCTGATGCCACATCTCCTGGATTTCTTCATAGGTCTTGCCCTGCTGTTCAACCCAGGTGAAGTACTTGAGTTGATGCACACGGCGCCGGTCAGTGTAACGTAGCTCGAGCAAATTATCGGTGGACTGTCCATGAAGATAACGTGCGAAGTCCGCGGCAGCATCGCGCTCGGTGTATTCACCATACTCCTGGTGCATCTCATGCAGACGCGAGCGATAAAGTTCCATCGAGTCGGTCAGCACGGTCAGCATGATGTCATTCTCGCCCATCTCGTAGTATTTGGCAGCCTTGATTGCTGTTAAAACGTTGGAGATACCGGAGAATCCCAGCAAATCGAGCTGGCCAACAATCTTTTCGGGAACGCCCTGCTCTACCAGGAAGGCACGTCCACTTTCTTCATTGAACAGGCGGCTGATGTTAACCACAGCGTTATCGTCAATGGCAACAACCATATCAGTATTCTTGGAATTGTGGATCCAGGGCACATGCTTATCACCGATACCCTCGATGCGGTGCGCGCCATAACCATTTTCGAGCAGGGTCGGGCACTGCAAGGCTTCACTGGCGATGATCTTGCTGTCAGGGAAAAGCTGCTTCATGTAATCGCCACTGGCAATTGTTCCAGCAGAACCGGTCGCAGAGGCCATACCGCGATAGCAATCATTGGGGCCCATCACCTGTTTCAACACCTCTTCCATAGCATGGCCAGTCACGTCATAATGCCACAGGTAATTACCAAACTCATCAAATTGATTGAAGATCATCAAGTCTTCACCAGAGTTGCGCAATTCCCAACATTTATCGAAGATCTCTTTGACATTCGATTCTGAACCAGGAGTCTTGATGGTTTCACCGGCAATATTTGCTAACCACTCAAATCGTTCTTTGCTCATTTCTTCAGGCAAAATTGCGATTGACTCGCATGCTAATAAAGCCGAATCGTAGGCGCCACCGCGACAATAATTGCCGGTGGAGGGCCAGACAGCTTTCTGTGTGGTCGGATCGAACTGTCCCGTAACCAGTCTTGGAACGAGGCAGCCAAACGCGGCACCAACTTTATGCGAACCAGTCGGGAACCACTTACCAACCAGCATGACAATACGCGCAGGAACCCCGGTTAGCGAGGAGGGTAGTTCAAGCCAGTTGACGCCACCAAACCCGCCACCACTGGCTTTAGGTTCGCTCTTCCAGGTAATACGGAACAAGTTGCGCGGATGCACATCCCACAGGCCGATGCTCTTGAGCTCTTCCCTGATAATGTCAGGGATCAGAGATGGGTCTTTCATCTGGGCATAGGTCGGGATGATAATATTCCGCTCGCGAGCGCGTCCGATAGCGCGGGTGCGGCGGTCTTTTTGGATTGCAAGATCAATTGTAGTCATTGGGAAAATCCTTCGAAATAAAGAAAGTTGTCAGACAAATTCTATTATATCCCAAATTTTATACCGTCCACAATAAATTTTTGGGTTCTTTGCGTTGAAACACACAAACGTATAGGAATCGTTAACGAAGTTGTGGGTTGTTTTTAATGTTTTGCTACAAAAT
The DNA here is from genome assembly GCA_964500655.1 of uncultured Anaerolineaceae bacterium. Lineage (GTDB taxonomy): Bacteria > Chloroflexota > Anaerolineae > Anaerolineales > Villigracilaceae > JAABUE01. The sequence continues at coordinate 1,969 of CAZCPP010000540.1, forward strand.
CTATTGTATGATGATTATTAGATAGTCGCTTCCCTATCAGAATGGAGGTGCTCATCGAAACAATAGCAAGTTACATCAGAGGAAAGACCGGGATCCAATAACCTGACAGAAGGCTTCGCTTTCATGCAGACGTCCCATAAGACGAGATACACACGGCTCCACTCTTTCCTCTCCCATAAGTAAGCTGGCGGATGGGTAAATCCCATCCGCCTTATTTATTTCAAGGGGAAGGCATGTTCATATGCCGCAATAATCGTATCCCACAACTGATTTGCCTCATCATCAATCGTCTGACGAGCAGTTTCGGCTTCGAACCAAGCGATTGCTTGGCGTACACCTTCAGCCCAGGAAACTTCACATTCAAATTTCGGCACGTAGCGCTTGATCTTGCTATTATCAAACACTGCGCTATTAACTTTGTCGCCGATCAAGCTTCCCAAAGCCTGCTCATCATACAGAGCAATCAAATCAGAGGAAATGTGGACGATATCCAGTTCCACCCCAAGCGCACGCCCAACTTCCTGATATACATCGTTCCAGGTCATCACTTCATCAGATGTGATGTGGAATGCTTCACCGATCGCATCTTTATTTCCCAGTAGACCTAGTAGTTTAGCAAATATAGTTTGACGGATAAGCGGAAAGATGGCATTCTT
>CAZCPP010000541.1:0-1036 GCA_964500655.1 uncultured Anaerolineaceae bacterium
CCGTATGCTCACTCAAACCCTGGCCCTGGTCAAACGCAAAGAGCGTGACCGTCCCGGACGACTTCTTCATGATTTCTCTGCTGACCACTGCACTGCTTTGGTAGTTCGCGATCTCGGTTAAATTCTGCACATCCATACGGCGTACCTCCAGAGCAATTTTCGGGGGTCTGGGGACGGCTCATTCCGGGGTACGCTGGAAGGCTATCCCAAGGCAGACCGTCCCCAGTGTTTCATGTTAGTAGCAATGTAGCTTTCTGGACGACTTTAGAACTTTTTGTAGGTCCCGGGAAGCTCGGAAGTTGGCTGATATGGTGCTTGGTAGGGCTGGCTAAATCCCGGTTACGTTCAAGCGGCTTTTCGGCGCTTCTTAAACTCCTCCTCAACCCGATCAGCCAGCAGGTGTTTGAGCAACGCTTGGTATGGAATGTCCCTCTCGTTTGCCAACTGCTTTAACTCCCAGATCAGAAACTCGGGAAGACGAATGGAGATGGTCTTGAGGGTGGGCTTCAGCTTGGGAAAATAAACCCTCCGGGCAGATTTTGGGTCTACGAAGTCAGTCACGTCGTGGGAGGCCCAAAACTTACGTTCTTCGTCTTCGCTCTTAAATTTCGGGATCTTTTTTAACTTCTTGGGCATAGATGCTACGTTCCTTTCTGCTCATGTCGCGAGCGGAAACAACTCGGATTTTGTCCTTCCTTAGGGTAAAAACCGCTGTCAGCTTGCGGCCCCGGGCTGTTATTCCAAGCGCAAAGTACCGCGGTTCGGCTTGCGAGTGTTCCGGGTCTGGGAAAATAACTGGCCCATGAAAGAATATTTCCTCGCACTCGGCGAAGGAAACGCGGTGTTTCTCCCAGTTCTTTCGGGCATTCGCGCGGTCCCAGTCAAAACCTTCAAATTGGGATAAGTCCGGCAGATCGATCATGGCAATTGTATATTGCAAATATATACTATTTGTCTGGTGGTGTCAAGGGTAATTGACGGAATAATTGTAGCTTCCTAGACGACTTTAGAACTTTCTGCGGGGGTCAGTCGGCCC
>CAZCPP010000541.1:1046-2607 GCA_964500655.1 uncultured Anaerolineaceae bacterium
CAAAAATAAGATAATGAATAAATCCGCTAGTCAGAAATGACTCAAGAATCACTGTAACGCCCCCTATCCTGCCGGGTTTTCACAACGTCCACCGGATAGGGTTCGATCAGAGCGTGCGTCTTCGTATTTATCCCCAGGCTCTACTCGAATGAAGATCCGCTTGGCAGAATACCTGGAGGTCGTAGGCCCATAATTTTCATTTATCTCTCTTAGGAAATCCGCAAAACATTCTACTTCATCGTCATGGTTTTCCTGATGGACCAGCACTTCAGCGGCATCATCTGCATGATCATGCTCAATCTTCAACACATGCCCATTTTTAACGGCTCTAATTTCAAATTTCATTTTGTCCTGTCCTTAAGTAATATGAGCTACTGGAACAGCCGCTCCACGGGATCGCAGAAGAAGTCCTTCAGTGAAATATGGTGAAAGCCTCCTGGCTGAGTCGGGTTTCCTCCTGAAATCACCACTGGCTCGGAAGTTTTGTATCTCTTGAGAAAATGTTTCAGGGCCGCAGGCGCTTTATTTGGAATACCAGACTTTACTTCAATGGCAATAATGCGATCCCCAAGCCTCAAAACAAAATCTACTTCATCTTGACGATCCCGCCAATAATAAAGATCGCCGCCCATGGTTTGTGAAGTAAAATACAGCTTAGCTCCAACTGCATTCTCTACGCACCGTCCCCACAACGTCTTGTTTTTCACTGTTGATTGATAGCGAAGCCCTTTCATGGCAAATAGCAACCCATTGTCGAGAATGATCAGCTTTGGTGTAGATGCCCTTTGGCTAATTTTGATACCCCTCCATCGCTCTAGAGGAGCGATAAGAAATGCCTTGGATAACAACTGTAAATATGACGCTATGGTCGTCGTATTCCCGGCATCTTGTAGTGAGCCTAGCATCTTCTGATAACTCACTATCTGGGCAGGATAATCCATTGCCAGCCCAAACGACTGGCGCAATAAAGCCGGTTTGGCAATCGGAGACATGAGCATGATATCTTTGGAAAGAACCGTCTCAATAAGGGCATCGCGAATGTATTCGCCCCATCTTCTTTCATCATGTCTCATAAGTAGTGCTTTAGGATATCCTCCGTAAAAAAGAAATTGATTCAAACTGGTACGAAAAGCTTCCCTTGACTCACCATATGTCCACTGATGATGTCTGTGGATTTCAAAGCGACCTGCTAGGCTTTCAGTAAGACCGCGCTGCATCAATAAAGCTGAGGATCCCAACAATACGATGCGGATGTTCCTATTAAATCTCTGATCTTCATCAAAGAGTTTCTTTACTGCTTCGCTCCATCGTGGGATTTTCTGAACTTCGTCTAGAATAAGGAGGGCTTTCGTTCTCTTAGACTGTTGCTTTCTTCTAATAATTCCCCACTGCTCAATGAGCCACTCTTTGGAAGGCGTATCCGGTTGATCTGCCGACCCATATAATTTTGGACCTCTCCAATCCTCAAGCACTTGCAAGGCCAGGGTTGTTTTACCTACCTGCCTTGGGCCCATCACCACTTGGAGAAGATTAATCTTATCGACTAACTGTCTCCAAAGCT
>CAZCPP010000542.1:0-2601 GCA_964500655.1 uncultured Anaerolineaceae bacterium
TGCGATGATGTCAGTATTCGACAACGCGAAAATGAGCGCAAGAATCGGCAGCATGAACAACGCTACATACAGTGGGAAGAACCAATTGATCTTCGCGCCGAAGAGATAAAAAGCATAGTTGTACAGGGTGTAATACAACATCCCCAGCCAGACCAACCGGACGCGCAATGAGCCACGTTGGGCGAAGATCAATGCACCGATGAGAAAAGGGGCTGCGACAATTAACGTCACAAGATCATTCCCTTGCCAACCCGCCTTATTGAAACCACTGCTGATCACACCCTCCTGGTACACATCCGGGAAGAGAAGACCACCACTGGCGGCAATCACGGTCAGGACGGCTATCATGCTTGAGAGAATAGAAGTGGTTCTTAGTTTAGACTTTCCCATCTTTAACAATCTCCTTCTAATTCGTATGGATTGATTACGTAATCCCTTGCCTCTTCGGCCAAAGGATCACAGCCGGGACGAGGAAGAGAAGTGCGATCACGATCACCATTGGCAGAATCACCGTCGTCGGGTTCGCTAGAAAGAACAAGGGTATTCTGATCGGAAGGAAAATCTCGGATGCAACCCTGACCATCCACAAGATGCCTTGCGAAAGCCCAAAGACCCATGTAGATTGCTCTCCCACTAACCCTTTTTGCGAGAAGTAGATTGACAACGCACCAAAGACCATCAGGCAAAAGCCAACTGCGATGGTTGCATGAATGACGGCGTTCCGGTAAGTGACTGGTAGGCTAGCGATTTCATTGGCCTGGCTAATGGCGAAAGGCATCAGAAAATGTGCAGTAGCTATCAGTAGTTCGGCCACCCCTCCAAAAAAAACCAGTTTACTGGCCAGTTGTTTTTTGTTCATAAATTCTTCTCCTTGTAAAAAGTGAATAACGCAATTAGTTATTTCTCGTGATGATTGTTTGGGCAATCTCACTCAGGGTTTTCCGTTGAGGAACATCAGGCAGACTCTGTAGTGCCTTCAGTCCTTCAGTGATATATACTTGCGCTACATTCGTGGCTGCAGCTAGTGCTTTGCTACGACGGATGCGGATCAGAAGCTGCTCGACACCTTGTTCATCAAGCCTTTCGCCGCAGATGATTGCTTGCAAATCCGGGTCGTTAGAATGGGTCTCGTAGTAGAAAATTGTCGGCAAGGTTAGTACTCCCTGTCGCAAGTCACTCCCTACTGGTTTGCCCAGGTTGGATGGGTCGCCGGTAAAATCCAAGATATCATCCATGATCTGGAAAGCCATCCCGAGCTCATGACCGAAGAGACGCGCAGCGGAAATGGTATTTGCATCAGCCTGACTTAGCAGCGCGGCTGCACCGGTTGCCAGTTCGAACAAGGTGGCTGTCTTGGCATTAATCCATTGAAAGTATTCCTCTCGGGAAGTGATGCCTCGTTTGTTGATGAGTTGGAGTAATTCTCCAGCTACCATCACTGACATACTTTTTGAAAACAGGCGCATTACTGGAATGGAGTCGACGGCTGTGACCAATTCCGCCGCACGGGTGAACGCAAAATCCCCTGCTAGCACAGTTGCAGCAGGGGACCATTGCATGTTGAGCGTCTCCATACCACGCCGCAAAGTTGAGCCGTCAATCAGATCATCGTGGATGAGCGTGGCAGTGTGCAACATTTCGACTCCTGCAGCTAAGTGGGCGAGACGGTTCGGATCTACATCCAGCAGGCTCCCTGTCAACAAAACGAGACGGGGTCGGATCCTTTTTCCTCCCGCGCCGATTATTTGACGCAAGACTAGCGCCAAGCTGGAATGTATATTTGTGGTCTGGGCGTAGAGTAACGTTTCCACGTGTCGCAGTTGTTCCTCCAGTAGATCTAGGAGGGTGACCGTTGGGTAAGTGTTTGTTGTTGTATCGGACATTTCGGTAAATATCGAAATATTGGAACAAAAAAATATTCTCACCCCTACTCAGGGATGAGTTTAAACAATTTGTTGATAACATCGCTGATCTTTGCAATGCGAACGATGGTCTTGGTTGGAACTTTTTGGGTTTGGATATAGAGAGAATCTATGGTTTCGAATAGATCAAGCATCTCACTCATCTTATCATTGGTATGCGCATCCTCCTGGTTCTGCTCAAGGTCAGATACAGTCTCACGTAGCATATTCAGAGTTGGATCCATTTCTTGACGCTTGCGGTAATCAACGATCCAACGGAACATTTCCCACACATCACCCTTGATCTCGAAGCGGTCGGTACGTTCCCCCAGCACATGTACTACCTTGATGATTCCCCAACTTTTTAACTCATGTAAGCCCACGCTGACGGTTGAACGCGCGACCGAAAGCGTATTGCTGATTTCTTCAGCGGAGAGCGCTTGCGGGGATAAGTACAATAATCCATGAATCTGGGCGATGGTACGATTAATACCCCACTTCTCACCCATTTTGCCCCAGTGGATAATAAAATTCTGTTGGATTGGCGATAATTCAACCATAACATCTCTTTTTGTTGTTTCGGTTATTTCCGAATTTACCGTAAAAAACGAGATTTGTCAAGGGTTTGCGGTAATGATATTTAACGGGCTCTTTGGGAATCTCCGTGAAAAAGCCACATATGGTGGTCAGGCAAAAAGCC
>CAZCPP010000543.1:0-2586 GCA_964500655.1 uncultured Anaerolineaceae bacterium
CCGCCCGGTAGATGATTCCATTCCGGGCGGTTTTCGGTAATTAAATGATTATTGTTTTATTCAGACTTCGGAAACGGCCTCCGGCTCCCCTCCATAGACTTCCTTTAAGATAATTAAGCTCTCAATCACCATCCAGATTTCAAGAATAATGGTGCAGAGCCCTATAAAGAAGAGCAGCCATTTACCGCCGTTGTAAAAGTTGCTGAGATTGATAAGCATGGCCCAACCGGTCATGAAAATCATAAAGGCCATGGGAATCCCGGTAAATACAATCGGTGTTTTCTGTCGAGCAAGATATATGGTGACCACCAGCAGGGCCAGTCCCGCTAAAAGCTGGTTTGTCGCGCCAAAGAGCGGCCAGAGTGTCATGGCGCCCACGCCGCTGGCTTTGGTAAAGGCTAAGATCAACGCGGTCCCAACAGCGATGATGGTGGCGGGATGTCTCCCGGTAATAGCCGGTACACTCAAGACGTTACCCAGTTCAGCGACAATATAACGTTGCAGCCGGGTGGCAGTGTCAAGGGTGGTGGCGGCAAAGGAAGCCACGAAAACACCCATGATGGTCACAGCTATCTGCTTGGGGATACCGATGGATTCGATCATATTAGCTGAGCCCACGATAAATGCGCTGAGCCTGTTTCCAAGACCGGTGCCGCCAATCCAACTGGCATAATGATGGGTAAAGGCGGCTGCGCCTGTAAATGTTTCTCCGCCCTTGGTAAAACCCAGCGCGATACCGGCACCACAGGCCACTATGACAAATGTGGCAAGCATCCCTTCCGTGAGCATACCGCCGTAGCCGATGACCTGCGCATTTGTCTCGTCTTTACACTGCTTGGAGGTAGTACCTGAAGAGACCAGGGAATGGAATCCCGAGATGGCCCCGCAGGCTATGACCACAAAAAGCATCGGCCATATGGATGGGGCTCCTTTTGGCGACAGATTCACTGCCGGCGCCACCATGGTAGGATGGGCCACGAGAACGCCCAACAAGAGCAAGGCCATGGCAACAAAGAGCTGATGGGAGTTGATGTAGTCCCGAGGTTGGAGCAGCGTCTGGACCGGTAAGGTGGAGGCGATGTACGCATAAGCCAACAGGACAATCACCCACCAGGCGATGTCGCCCAGACCAAGCATGGCCGGCATCTTGATAGGCACATAGGCACCGATGATCACCGTGATGTACATGATGACCACCGCGATAATGCTCATGGGCAGGTGGGCGGCGCCCTTTTTATAGATCATATGCCCCAGCCAGATGGCAATGGGGATCTCCAGGAAGACGGGAATGACCGCTCCTGGATAGATCTTAAATACCACGGCAATGACCACGCCGAAGATGGCTACCACGATCCAGAGCAAGAAGAAGATGATGAAGAGAAACAGGACGCGCACCCTCTTGTTAACCACGTCAGAGGCGAGGTCTCCGATGGAACGACCTTGATTGCGCAGCGAAACCAACATTGCGCCGAAGTCATGCACGGCACCCATAAAAATGGAACCGAGTACGATCCATAGCATGGCCGGAACCCAGCCCCAGATAATGGCCACGGCGGGTCCTACAATGGGTCCAGCCCCTGCGATAGAGGTGAAATGATGACCAAAAAGGATCGGTTTTTTGGTGGGCACGAAATCGATGTCGTCACGAAGCTCTGTGCTTGGACATACGGCTTCAGGGTTAAGTTTAAAGATTTTTCGAGCTAAAAATTTCCCATACGTATGGTAAGCGATAAGGTATAATATCCCGGCTCCAAGGGCCAAAATCAACGAATTCATAACAAACTCCTTTCTGGCTTTTCTAAGAAAAGTCACCCGGTTTGGTCATAAGTTAATAGTGATTTAACCCTGATTCCTAAAGATCACCTCCTTTCAATCGACTCAATCGCGCACAATTTCAACCCTCCGGTTCAATCCGTGGGAAGATATACAGAAAAATTCCATTGCTATATAATCGTTAATAAGCCTTTAAATCTACTGCCCGCCTGCCATTTTTTTAATACAATGTCAACTAAATAAGGAAAAATTCCTTTAAGGTACAATTTCCGCGGTTGCGAAACCGGTGTTTCATCTGTTATAGATTGTAATCTTGTGGATGTAACAACTCCTCTTCCCTGTTGCCTTTTAATTAATTGGGGTACTAAGCCAGGGACTATATGGATAAGCGGTTTGTGAGTCAACCATTAATAATCATTACCACTTTTGATAATAAAAAAAGTAATTCTAAAAACTGATGTTATTCTGGAGAGGGTCAAAGAGCCTGAAAGCGGACTTTCGATTGCCGAGTTGGGGTTGGTCAAAAGGCTTCGCTACAGTGAAAACCGGCGCAAGCTATCGGTATTTACCAATGCCCTTAAATCGAATCCCCACTACTGTTGCACGATCATCCAGGGACTCCTTATCTCCTCTACCTTCAAAACCCTTTCTGAGGAGTTTCAAAAAGAGTTCCCCAATCTGTCCATCGAATTCGTATAGCAATAGAGGCACAATCACAGGCAGGCGGGGAATCCATTCGCGGGTGCGGTCCAAAGGTCTTTCTCTATGACGTGTTTGCTGCAAATCGCGGCAAACCTTGCTGAAGTCCTGTGG
>CAZCPP010000544.1:0-2563 GCA_964500655.1 uncultured Anaerolineaceae bacterium
GAATTTCATTCGACATACAAAGCTATCGACTTCCAGTCGATAGTAGTTTACTTACTACAGAGTGCTGAGTAAATATTTGAACCAATACTCCATAATCTTTGTGCCAAATGGTTCAAGTAACCGAACAAGTTGATATTGTTTTATGAAATACTCTTTTGCGTACAAAAATTACAGTCATCACTATCCTGCTGACCGGGTACAAGCAAGTTCGGTGTTTTATGTAAGAAGCAGTAAAATTGGAGTAAGCTAATGTCAAGGAGGATACTGTATGACTGACCAATTTGAATTCGGTGGGGAGATTGTCTGGCATCCCGATGAGGATTATATTGAACACGCCAATCTAACAACTTTTATGCGTCAGTACAGCCTCAAAGATTTTAACGAGCTGATGGATCGATCTACAGAAGATGTGTCCTGGTTTACAGATGCCGTCCTAGAGTTTCTGGATATCCAGTTCTACCAGCCCTATTCACAAGTTGTAGATTTGAGTGAGGGTATCCAACTTCCAAAGTGGTGTGTAGACGGCAAGATGAATATCGTTCACAATTGTGTGGATAAACATGTAAAAACGAAGGACACTGCGTCCAGACCGGCTGTCATTTGGGAGGGGGAAGAAGGGGACACCGAAACGCTGACCTATTTTAAACTCCATGAACAGGTCAATAAAGTTGCCAATGCGCTTCGTCTGTTGGGCTTAGGTAAAGGGGATGCAATTGGTTTGTTTATGCCAATGACGCCAGAAATCGTAATTGCCTTACTGGCGGTTGCAAAAATTGGTGGCATTATTCTTCCACTTTTCTCTGGTTATGGAGCGGGCGCAATTGTGAGTCGTCTCGTAGATGCAGATGCAAAAGCATTGTTCACTGCAGATGGATTCTTTCGACGGGGAAAACCGGTCGCAATGAAAACCGTTGCGGATGAAGCCGCAGACCAAGTACCAACGCTCCAGCATATGATCGTGTTTAATCGCGCGAATGTCACTGTTGAAATGAAGACCGGTAGGGATCACTGGTGGACGGACTTGATCCAGCAGCAGCTTGCTGAAGCCGAAACTGAAGTGACCAGCGCCGAAGATGTGCTTATGGTCATCTACACATCCGGGACTACAGGCAAGCCCAAGGGAGCTGTACACACCCATTGCGGTTTCCCGGTTAAAGGTGCGCAGGACATGGCCTTTGGCACCGATGTTCACTCTGGAGATGTGATTTATTGGATGACCGATATGGGTTGGATGATGGGCCCCTGGTTGGTATTTGGGGCGCTCATCCTTGGAGCGACACTTTTTATCTATGACGGTGCACCAAATTATCCCGGTCCAAACCGCTTATGGGAATTAGTGGAACGGCACAAGATCACCCAGTTGGGCATCTCGCCTACGCTTATCCGGGCGTTGATTCCGTATGGCGAGGAGCCATTTAAACAACATGATATATCGTCGTTACGTCTCTTTGCCAGCACCGGCGAACCGTGGAATCCCGATCCCTGGATGTGGTTATTCGAGAAAGTTGGTGAAGGAAAACGCCCGATCGTTAACTATTCTGGTGGGACGGAACTTTCTGGCGGTATCGTGATGTGTAACCCGATCATGCCACTTAAGCCGACTTCGTTTTCGGCTGCTTGTCCCGGCATCGCGGCAGATGTACTCGATGAAGACGGCAAGTCATTACGAAATGCAGTGGGAGAGCTGGTTATCAAATCACCCTGGATTGGGATGACACGTGGTTTCTGGAAGGACAAGCAACGCTATCTGGATACCTACTGGTCACGCTGGGAAAACGTTTGGGTGCATGGTGACTTTGCCGCAATCGACTCGGATGGGCTTTGGTACGTCCTAGGTCGCTCAGACGATACGCTCAAGATCGCGGGCAAACGCCTTGGCCCGGCGGAAGTGGAATCGATCCTTGTAAGGAACTCAAATGTGGTTGAGGCAGCAGCCATTGGTGTGCCGGATGATGTCAAAGGCATGGCATTGGTCCTTTTTGTGGTTTGCAGGCAGGGGGTCGAGACAGATGATGCGTTGAGGGGTGAATTAAGAGATATGGTTATTAGCGAGATGGGCAAACCGCTCGCTCCAAAAGACATCCTGTTCGTCTCGGATTTGCCAAAAACGCGCAATGCCAAGGTCATGCGGCGCATGATCCGTGCGGCGTACCTAGGTGATGAGCCTGGAGACACTAGTTCGTTGGTAAATCCGGAGGCAGTGGAGGAAATTAAAAAAGCACAATAATCAATACCTTTGCCAAAATAAAACCTGACAGTTTCATGATCTTCTCTACCAGAAATTTCTGAACCGTCTTAACGATAAATTAAAAATATGTCCGCTAAAACCCAGACAGATTTTTAATTCAATTTCAAACTTGGCGATGAACAGCTCCTATCTACAGTTGATGAGAAGAAATTTTCAAAAATGGCGAAGGTATTGATAATATTACCGAAAACCAATAACAATACGAGAGTATGTGTATGTGACAAATTGGCTATTGAGTCTTTGATTCGGGTATGTATACTGTTCTGGACTTTGCCCTTTTTAGGGATTGATGGGATGGCATGAACCACCTGTGGT
>CAZCPP010000545.1:0-2558 GCA_964500655.1 uncultured Anaerolineaceae bacterium
CGCATTAAATTGCATAGCCTCTATCCAACAATTGATGTTTGCTAAGCTACTAGATAGTTCCTAAGGATGTATTATGACAACACTCGATCCCGAATTACAAGAAAAAGCCAAACAATACGCCCGCATCCACCGTCGCTTATGGCTGGTCAGCAATGTCATCAGTACGATCTACGCTCTGACCTGGCTATTCACCGGCTGGGCAATCAGCCTGCGAGTTTGGTTAACAATTATCTCTCCAAATCCCTGGTTTATAGTAGCCGCATTCATAGCGATATTCGGTGTGATTTATTCAATAATTACTCTACCGCTAACCTATTACAGCGGATTTGTTTTGCCACATCGCTTTGATCAATCCAATCAGACTCTCAAAGACTGGATCATTGATCTGCTTAAAGGGATAGCGATCGGTGTACCCCTCGCTCTGCTACTGATCGAACTGTTATATTTTGCGCTGCGAGTGACAGGTGATCTGTGGTGGTTGTGGGCTGCTGGTGGAATTCTATTTTTTAGCGTGCTACTCTCGAATTTAGCTCCAATACTAATCATGCCCATCTTTAATAAATTCATCCCCCTGGGTGATGAACATGCGGATCTGGCTGAACGTCTGCTCAAATTAGCAGAGAAAGCCAATACAAAGGTGCGTGGAGTTTTCAAATTTGACATGTCCCGCCGTACGAAATCCGCCAACGCCGCATTGACGGGAATTGGAAACACGCGCCGAATAGTGCTGGGTGACACTCTTGTTGACGAATTCACTCCCGATGAAATCGAGACTGTGCTTGCCCATGAACTGGGGCACCACGTTCATAAAGATAGTCCCATATTGATAGCTCTCGGTACCCTGACCACCACGCTCGGTCTATATCTCGCTTCCTTAGTTCTGAATTGGGCAATCGACCTGTTTGGTTTTAGTAGCCCTGCGGATGTGGCTGCTTTACCTGCGCTGGGATTGATCCTGGGTGTATATGGCTTGATCACGATGCCGTTGGAGAATGCCATTTCCCGTTGGCGTGAGAACATGGCCGATGATTATGCCTTACAATCTACGGGAAAAACAGAAGCTTTTGCATCTGCATTTACCCGATTGGCCAATCAAAATCTTGGCGAAGTGGATCCAGAAAAGTGGGTGGTATTCTTATTTTATTCACACCCACCACTTGGTAAACGGATCGAGAAAGCCAACAAATTGAATTAGATAGAGTAACCTTTTTGACTTCTATGCATTGAAACTCGAGTTGATATAGGCTGAATCTATTAGCCCCTCTAATATGGAGGGGCCATTTTATTTCCGTTTTCTATTTGACCAGGCCTGACGCCTGAGAAGGATGGGGACAATAACAATTAGAACGATGATGGCTGCGATAAGAACGATACCGTCTGTAGAACCTGCATCTTCGCGTGCTTCTGCCGCAGAGATTATCGTGTCTGAAATAATGGTGGGAGTTGGTGTGGCATCTTGGGCTACCGGCAAGGGACCCGAGAGCCCCAGGCCGGATAACAATATCGCAATCCCCAATATTATCCAGAATACGATACGAATCGTTTGTGAATTTAATTTCATAATGTAGCGGTTGATTGCCAAGTATATCATCCCAAAATCTACCTACAAGGATGATCGATCAGTGGTTGGCTTTCACTACACGGAATAAGCTCGTACAGGTGTCAATTGGGCAATTTTTACCAATTATATGTACTTTAGATTGGTTATGCGTTATAATTTTTATGTTACGGTGGGGCTAACCTACTGTGCATAGCGGAGAGATAATTGAAGCATCATTTACTTAGCAAAATAATTTACTCGTCTTGATAACAATCGGGACGAGTATTGCTTTTTCGATTCTCTAACTGCCAGATTGCAACTTCAAAATGTGATTTTTAAGATTATGTTTTGATTTTTTTATTACGTGCGACTAATACCATCTTAGGAGAATCCATGATCAAGAAAATATTTAGTTGGCTGATCTCACCACTTGGACGAATTGGTCTATTGATTCTTGGGTTGATTGTGCTCAGCGTGGCTGTTTGGGGAATCAGTTTGACACAAACCGCGGATGAGCAACCCATCGAGTTTCCTCATGATCGTCATCTAGGCTTTAGCATTCAGTGTCTGTATTGCCATCCCGGTGCCTCGCGTGGTGCGGTAGCGGGCTTGCCCACCCAAACAAAATGTTGGGGATGTCACCAGCAGATGGAAATCACCAAGACCAGTGAATTATTAAAGCCACTTATGGCGGCGGTTGAAAAAGATGAGCCAATCCAGTGGGTGCCAGTAGCGATAGTTCCGGATTTTGTCCAGTGCAATCATCGTCCGCACATTGCAGCCGGATTAAACTGCGAAGACTGTCATGGCGATTTTAGCCAAGTGGGAATATATAAGAACCCGCAGACCTTGAATATGGGTTGGTGTTTGGATTGTCATGTGGAAAAAGCCGGCGAGGATCAAGAAATGCTAATTATACTTACAGATTGTGGAACCTGTCATTACTAGACCGGGTGAAAGGATTTTATTGTCTGTAAATAGGGTCTAAAACCCCTGCCTTTCAGGCAGGCCGTTTTCA
>CAZCPP010000546.1:0-2552 GCA_964500655.1 uncultured Anaerolineaceae bacterium
TCTCAGAACTCGTCTTTGGAAAGAATGTCCGATCTTTTGTCCCAACTTAAGTTATTATGGTGTAGGCTTAAGTGAAGGGGTACCGACGACTCAAACCTTTGGGCGCATCATTGCCGATCTGATGGCTGGAGAGTCAAATGACTTTACTGACCACTATGTCACGAATCATAAGATGCCTTATATCGGCCCAATCATCCTTCGAAGCGTATTTGCTCCGGGTGCTAAATGGTTGATGACAAAACTGAAATAGTGATAATCTGTGTTAGAAATTCATTTGCAACTTTATTCAATCCTGCGAGAAAAGCTGCCTCCTGAATCAAATGGGCAGGCTGCGCTGCAGTTGCACGATGGAGCAATTCTACAAAACCTGCTCGATAAGCTTGACATCACCCGTAAAGTAGTGATCAGTGTAAACGAAGATCATGAATCAGATATGGGGCGCCAGTTGCAGGATGGCGATCAGGTCAAAATTTTTTCATCAATTAGCGGTGGATAATTTATCTCGCCGCACTAAGCAATAGATCCAAAGGAGAGAGAAATGGCTAATGGCTATAACGGAAAGATCTTGCATGTAAACCTCACCAGCGGTCAATTGAGGGTTGAAGAACCGGATGAGGCGTTCTATCGCAAATATATGGGTGGCAGCGCGATGGCAATGCATTACATACTCAAAGAAATGCCCCTTGGTGTAGATCCGCTTGGGCCGGATAATGTGTTGGTTCTGGCCCTCAGCGTGCTGACCGGGAGCGCCGTCTCAGGTCAGAGCCGTATGACTGCTGCCGCCAAATCTCCATTGACCGGGGCAATAGGAGACTCGCAGGGTGGGGGTTTCTTTCCTGCTGAGCTTAAATTTGCCGGGTTCGACGCCATTGTGATCAAGGGAAAAGCTGAAAGACCGGTATATCTTTGGATCAACGAGGGCAACTACGAGCTGCGAGACGCCGCACATCTATGGGGGAAGATCACGGGTGAAGCTGAGGCGTCCATTAAGAAAGAGCTAAGTGACGAAAAGGTTGAGGCCCTGCAAATTGGCCCCGCCGGAGAAAAGGGTGTGAGATTTGCCGGTATCTTCAGCATGTCCAATCGCGCGAATGGACGCACAGGCATGGGCGCCGTGATGGGCTCCAAAAACCTGAAGGCGGTTGCCGTCCGGGGGAAGAAGCGTCCGAGCGTGGCTGACAAAGCCGGTTTGACCAAACTGGCTAAGTGGGGCGCGGATAATCTAGAAGATTCCGATATCTCTGGGCTTGCGAAATATGGAACCGCGGAGACAACCGGCGCAAACCAGACATCCGGCACGCTGCCCACATATAACTACAACAGCGGGGTGTTCGATAGGTGGGAGGCTATTGACGGCACAACCATGTACGACACGATTTTGAGGGGTGCAGCCGAGGGTAAGCAAAATCGTGAAGGGCGTGATACCTGCTATGCCTGCACTGTGCGCTGCAAACGTGTGGTTGAAATTAACGAAGGGAAGTACAAAGTCGATCCGCATTATGGCGGACCTGAGTACGAAACCACTTCAACATTTGGCAACTACTGCGCAATCGACGACCTGCCCGCTATAAGCAAAGCCAACGAGTTGTGCAATAAATATGGTATGGACACAATTTCCTGCGGCGCGACCATCTCGTGGGCATTTGAGGCTTTCAATGAGGGTAAGCTGACCCTGGAGGATACAGACGGGCTCGATCTTTCATGGGGCAATGCTGAGTCGATGGTGAAACTGGTAGAGAAAATTGCTAACCGCGATGGCTTTGGGGATGTGCTGGCTGAGGGGTCCGAGCGCGCTGCCAAAAAGATTGGGCGTGGTACGAAAGAATACTTGATTACGTTCAAAGGCCAGGAGGCGCCAGCTCACATGCCGCGAGTCAAACGATCATTAGCGATCATTTACGCCACAAACCCATACGGCGCAGACCACCAAGCGCATGAACACGATCCGGCATTCGAAGACGACTTTGAATACTACACCGACCGCATGGCCGCGTTGGGTTTTAGTGAGGGGCAGGCACCTCAGTCCTTAAGTGATGAGAAAATCCGTTTCGCGGCGACGTCGCAATATATGTACAGCGCAATGGACAGCCTGAACCTGTGCCAGTTTGTATATGGGCCAGCGTGGCAATTGTACGGTCCAGATGATATGGTTGAGTTGGTACGAGCCGTCACTGGCTGGGGGGATGTGAGTTTTGCAGAACTGCAAAAAGTAGGTGAGCGGCGTCTTAATATGATGAGAGCCTTCAATGCCCGTGAAGGCATAGACCGTAAAAATGACGTGCTGCCAGAGAAACTCTTCAAGCCACTAAAGGGTGGTGCAAGTGATGGGTGGAAACTAGATCGCGATGAGATTGAGTCGGCGCTGGATAAATATTTTGAATTCTGTAATTGGGATATGAAAACGGGTGTTCCATCTCGCGCCAAGCTGGAGGAACTTGATTTAGGCTGGGTGGCTGATTATTTGGATTGAAAAAGTTTAGCTAAATAAACCAGGTTAGATTATCTGGACTTTGCCCTTTTTAGGGATTGATGGGATGGCATGAACCACCTGT
>CAZCPP010000547.1:0-2532 GCA_964500655.1 uncultured Anaerolineaceae bacterium
ATCGCTTCTAGCTTTATTCAATCGATGATAAATATGTCCTTCTTGCGCTAATTGCTTTATCAACTGATCCAATTTGTCATCTTCGCTTTTTAATTCCCATAGAATGCTCAATTGGGTACTGACAATTTCAGATGAGTATTGCCCAGGGGTACGGAAACGATTTCCTATCTCAGTAATGCAATCTCCCCAATCTATCTTATATTTACCTTCTTTCATCACTCGAATAGCGCCCAAATATCTTCCAGTCAATTTATCAGTTTTGGATAATTCGCCTAACTTCTTTGCTACTTCATCAGTGCTTATTGATGGAAAGATTAGTGCCCAATATTTCCCTTCTTGATCTTGTTCATGCAGATAAGCACATCCTTCGAGGAATCCTTCTGAGGAAGTTGATAATCTGATCTCCCCCTTATGATCTAAAACATTGTATGAGGCTACTTTGTCTAACTCAACAACTAAATTGAGAAACCCATCTACCCATGTATGAACAGCGGTACTTAATGAATCCCCCTCTTTCCCTGATATTTCTTGTGTTGAAACCGCGTCGAAGGCTTTCCTTACCTTATTACTATCAATTCCTAACATCTGTAGCAATGAGACAATCTTAGGAGCAGTATCTTGATTGAAGATACCCCAAGATCCAACGGTGTTAAAGACATTTCTCAACTGGGATTTCAGAACAAAAGTCTCTGCAAAACCAATTTTTTCGAGTACACCACTTTTTTCAAGAGCGAAAGCGGCGTTAGCTAATTGATAAGATGTGCCATTTGTCCAATCACCAAAAGGGATATTTTCTAATACTTGAACAAAACCACGCCATTCCGAAAGAGATTTCACTTCCTCAATATTTCCCTTTCGAAGAGCGTCAGATAAAGGTTGGCGAAGTAATAATTGCCTAGCAATTTCTGGTTCAACGTTATAATAAAGCGCGGCTAAATTGACATATACATCTTGTCCCATAAGCACTTCGGGGGTCAGCTTTTTAATATTATCGTTCAGCAGAGATACGTCAATATTTTTATTTTCTCCACGCCTAAGTAGCACATAGAATGCAATCTGCGGAAGCGGAAATTTATCGTTCCATTGCCTGTGTATCGCACCTAACTGATTTACAAATAACTTCAAATCACGTGGAGTAGGTGATTCCCCAGTGTTTTCCCGGTATTGGTCATAGACACGGTACGTTGTATGAAATTCAGCTTCATCATGATCTGGAAAAGCTGACTCTAACAACGAATGTAAGTATTCGCTCCAATTCGACAAAACGAAGGGGGGAACTTCGAATCGAATTTGAAAACGTTTATCTAAAAAAGATACTGAAAGCGGGCTTCCATTTTCATCGTTTTGCCAAAGACGCTGTAAACTGTCTCGATCATACGGAATTATCACCCACAACCTGCTTAGCCAATCTAATTTTAGTTGTTGCCTGTGTTGGAAAAAAGTTTGCAGCGTGGACAGAATCGATAACGCATCACTACCATCAATGCGATCTAGATTATCAAGAACGATCACAATTTTCCGATTTTCATCTGTCAGCGCATTATCCATCAAATCCGAAAATATTTTTTCGAATTCAACTGATGTGGGGTTTGGTTCTTCAATGGTTTCTGTCCTTGTATCCGCAACAGATTTAAAGAATAACAAAGCCCAGGGATCTTCTTCGTTATTTTCTTCGCGATTAATGATTTGAAGGGCAAGTAAAATCACAATAGGAGCAGCGGAAAATAAAATGCCAAAAATGAAATCCCATGCAACTGGTCCGGTATAAAATACTGATAAGTCCTTCCGTAACCCGGAGTTCAACAAAGAAATTCCTAAAGGTACTAGCAAGGAACTGCCTACTAGCAATTTTCCCCAAGGTTTTAATAACGGGTACCTTCTTACATCAGTAACCTTTCTTCTCTTCGCAATCTCATCAAGAGCATTGTTCCACTCTTTTTCATCTATCCAGGCTTGTTCACCTGAACCATTTCGCTTGGGTAAAATTCCTAATACAAGAGACTCGAGAAAAGTTCTACGAAGTGGATCACCTTGATGAGCCCACGCGTCAAAAAGAATGAGGCAAAGGTTTTTTCCTGTGATAAGTTTTTTTCTAATAAGATTTACAATGGTTGATTTTCCAGAGCCCCACCCTCCCTCTAAACCAATCGTTTTCCCTCCCTTTTCGCTCGTTATTAACTCAACTATTGCACTAGCAACCTTCGCGTGAGCACCGAATGAGTCAGCCTCCGCCGGCTCATCTGATAATAGAATTGTTCGACACTTACTCTCTTTCATAGGTATTACCTTAGTTTTTTCTTTCCAGTTGATTTATAGAATACGTCACACTTGTCACGCCAAAATCTGGCTCTTTGCTAAAGGGATTGTGGATATAAGCGGGTTCAGAACCAATTCCATCTTCCACTTCAACAATCGCCAATACGAATTGCTCCGGGCTGTTGATGCCGGTTAATATCTCGTTGCGGGTTACTGTTACGGTATCAGCGCCGGCTTTACGCCCCTTGACTTCAATGAAACGCAATTTCCCTGATT
>CAZCPP010000548.1:0-2527 GCA_964500655.1 uncultured Anaerolineaceae bacterium
TTTCATCCAGGACGCAGGTTATAAAGTTTAATCCTTTATGCAAATGTCAGTAGTTGAATGACAGTTTGTGATGGTTCACCATACGCCACTTGAACAACTTGCTCGATGGTCAACGATTCCCCATCCAACGCAATCACTTGATTCGCTTCAGTCATAATATTTTGTAAAATTCAGCGATACGTTGGCGGTAGTCATACAGTTCCTTGCGTTTCGGCTGGGTAAGCAATTCGTGGACGGCTTCTTTGTCCCGTGGGGTGGCAGGCCAATCGTCTTCGGAGGCGATGCGTAAAACCAATCGCGCAGCCAAAGAGGCAGCGTCACGCACGTTAGTTTGATCTACTTTATCGAGCGTATCATACCAAGTGTGTCCGTAACCGCGACCAGAGCGGGTGGCGCGCACAGCTTCTATACCACCGGTAATTGCACCTTCTAACAAAAAAGAATAATGGTCGGAGGCGTCATGGAAGTTTTGCCCGATGGCAAAATCAAGGGCCATTTCTTTCTGATATCGAGAGAAAGTTTCACCTAGTTCGGGCCAAGCGTGCAAGTTGATGTCTTTTGGCATATCGCCACCGGCTGCGTCCATATTTAGATAGAAGCGGATGTTCTTGAGCTCTTTGGCATGTTTTTTGACGTATTCCTTGGAGCCTAACAAACCGATCTCTTCAACTCCCCACGACACAAAGCGGATTGTACGTGGTAACGGAGCAGCATGTGACGCTAGTACCCGCGCGGCTTCAAGCACAGCTGCCACTCCAGATGCCGGATCGACTGCACCTTGCGAGATATCATGTCCGTCGTAATGAGATCCAAGCAAGATGATTTCGTCAGGGTGTTGATTGCCGGGTAGTTCACCAAGGATATTCCAAGAGGTCATCTGAGCGATATTGTCACTGGACTTGAGGCTAACTGTAACTGGACCTTTGCGCGCGATCAGTCGCTTGATGAAGTCGCCATCTTCTTTTGCGATGGATATGCCGGGTATGGGGCTGGCTTTGCCGTGCTGGCCGATACCACCTGTAGCAGGACCATACGCAGGATAATGGTTTACAAACAAGAAACCAGTCGCGCCTGCCATCAAGCTGCGGCCGAATTTTTCGTTGCGGTGAATCCAACGTTTGGCACCTTCGGGTTCGAATACGCTGGTGACCATAACGATCTTGCCCTTGATGTCATCTGCCCGCGTGTCGAAATCAACGGGTGCGCCATCTCCCATATCGATGATGACTCCTTCCAAATCGACGGGTGGCGAGTGTGGCAACGTGATGCAGGGGATGCGTTTCTGGATCGGGTTGACGATTTCAAGGTAGGCTTCTCCACGTGTCCATCCAAGGTATTTGAACGCTTCCCTGCGGACGTTTTGCAGCCCGTATTCTTCGAACTTGGCTTGTATGAAATCAGCTGCCTGGCGTTCACCCTCGGTGCCGCCAAAACGCGACCCAAAGTCATCACATAACCTGGACATGTTTTCCATTGGTTCAGGGCTGGTGTAAATATCGCCAACGATTTTTTTGTCAAGTGATAAGTGCGGATTTGTCATTAAGCGTCCTTCTCGTGTTGTGATTGTAGCTTAGGTGAAGATGTAGCTGAGAATAAAAATCAACATAGCGGCGAGTATTCCAAGATAGATACCACGCATCGCAGCAGTTCCTTCGTCGGAATTGCGACTACGCAGCAATTTTACAATAAAAATGACTAACCCACAGTCCATCACGATAACAACCAATAGATACCTTATTCCCATCCATCCAAGGAGTATCGGAAATGATGTAAGAATCAACACAAGAGAGAAAATGCTTGCCGAGATTCGTAAGGCGGTCTTCCTCCCATATCGAATTGCTAACGACTTGGATCCACGCAATTTATCACCTTCAATATCCATGGCATCGCCAGCGATCTCTTCCCCCAAGTCGATGAGAAATGCACCAATTGCAAAGAACCAAACAATCACATTCCAGGGTTGGTCGACAGTTATTGCCCCTAAAATGAATGTAGCGGCAACAGAGGTACTGACTAATAAATTTCCAAGCAAGCCACTGCGCTTGAATTTCCAGTTATATAAAAACCCCAGTAGCCAAATGATTATGGAAAAAATGAGTGCAAAAGAATTGATCGCGAGCGCAACGATAAGACCAGTAAATGTGACCGGAATTGAAAATCCTATGGCTTCTGCTTTACTGAGAATCCCAGCCGGTAGTGGTCGTGTTGGGGCATTGACTTTGTCTACTTCAAAATCGAAAACATCGTTCAATATGAGCGCCGATGCGGATAATGTGAATCCACAAGCAAACCCCAATAACGCTTCTCGCCAGGAGGGCAAACCTCCACTGGCGATGATTTCTCCCATCAGTACTGATACACCAGCAGAGAAGGGTAATTCCGGACGAATTAATTGGATGTAATCAAGGATTTTTTTATAAATAATTTCTTGCATCGAATAAGTTGAGTAATGATTGAATTACTTTACCATCCATCTACTGATGCTTGCATAAAAAGCTAAACTGTAGTTTGATAGAAGCATGAGCAC
>CAZCPP010000549.1:0-2499 GCA_964500655.1 uncultured Anaerolineaceae bacterium
GCTTTTTTTTCAAAGGCATCTCCTTGACCGATTCGGCGGCGTAGAATCCGGGTACTACACTTTTTGGTAGTTTGTGTGGTAGACAGCGTATTTGGTGCGGGGTTGTTTTGCGGGTTCCACGCGTAAAACAATCACACATCTCCCTATCGCCAGGCAAAATCTTGAAGACCCATTTTGACTAAAGTCAAGGCGGGCGCGTGAAAAATAGTGTACAAAGAGTAAAACATTTCAAACGCTGGCCTGCACAACTGCAACCAGCAAATTATACACGAGGAGAAATATAATATGTTATCTGAAACACCCCAAAAAACTCGTCTGATCATCGTAATAGTGATGGTCGTCGCGGCTTTGATCACTATCTTCGCAGAGCCGCTTTTGGTCGAGCAAACCCTGCCTCAAGTCATCAAAGGGCAGCAGGCCAAGTATGAGAAAATGTCAACCTCTGATAATCCAGAGGATCAGACAAAGGCTGAACTCATCAAGGATACGCCCTATCTGGTTAGTTTCTTCTATCCGTTCTGGATGGGGCTGGGCTTTGTGGGAGCCATTGTTGTGCTGGTGGTCGCCCGCGCCTACTACCGGGGTGAGAAATGGGCTCGCGGGATAGCTTTGCTTTGCTTCGCGATGCCAGCTATGGGCGGTGCTTACATGCTGGTGCCAGCCATCAACTTCACCGGCTTTGGGCCATACGTCATAAATATGATGATCATCTCCCTGCTAGGATTGATCCCTTACTTCACTATCTTGTTGGCCGAGAAGTCTGACCTGATGCAGAAAGTGGTCTACTTCTTCGTCTTCCTGTTCCTGGGAATGCAAGGCGCGCACAGCTTCGCCAACGGCCATGCTTCCCTGCGCATTCAGTGGATGCACCCCGCCCGCCCGATCTGGCCGGAAGGTACCTGGGTGCTCTGGATAGGCACACAGGCCATGTGGTGGGGTACGATTGCAATCATCCTGGCCATCCTGTTCCTGGGCATGCGCAAGAAGAGCGGCTGGTACCTGGCCCTGATCGGCGGCGTAGTCACCACAATCGCCAATTTCTGGGTACACCTGGTACGCGGCACAACCAGCGACTATATCCTGGGAGGTAGCTTCGGCCTGATCATCGTCATCCTGGCATTGATTCCGGCCTTCAAGCAGCGCCTGTTCGACGAACAGACCGCCGTTTAGCCAGCAACTCGAAATCAACCTGCATAAAAACGAAACTCCCGAGTATCGGGAGTTTCGCGTTTAATCATGCCCCGCCATTTTTCCAGGCGTTTTTTATCGGTGAAAACAAATTCCAGTCGGTTGATCTGGATCATATCGTCGTCAGCAAAACGGTGCAGGGTACGGCTGACCAGCTCACGGGTCGTCCCGACCGTTTCGGCCATTTCGTCCAGTGTCATGTTGCGAGGCGCGGGCTGTCCTTCTACAGGCTGATAATGTGTCAACAGTAGTTGCGCCAAGCGTCCGGCCACAGGATGAAAAGCAAACCCATAAACAACTTCGCGCACATGGCGCATGGATATTAACAAAACGCGACTGACATCCCAGACAACTTCAACGTTTTGGGAAATTAACAGTTGGATGATCTCACGCGGCCAGAGATAGACTAATGTGGATTCTTTTACTTCCAGCGAAACGGGCATGGGCTGGTCATCCAGAATGGAATGCGCCCAAACAACGTCACAGGCATTAAGTTTGAACACCACTTGGCGCTTTCCTTCAGGGGAAAGCATGGCCCACTCAGCAACACCGAAAGCAAGGTAGGCTGCCATCGGCCAGGATTCTCCCTGCCAGCAAATGGTTTCTCCCTTTTCATATTTGCGTTGTTGAGCAAGCGCAATCAAACCATCGCGATCCTTCTCGCTTAGTTTAGAAAAAATGGGGGCTTGGGAGATACATTCATCAATTTTATCCATAATAATTCCTGAAGGGAGAATTTACACTTTTATAAAGACAAGGACAGGAAAGTTGTGCTACTTTGTACAAAACTGGTTGTCGCCGTTATCGGTGGGATGGTTTTCATGAACGCCCAACACTGTGTGCGTTACTTCTTAAGCAACCCAAGCGCGCCCTTCTTCGAGGTGCAATACATCAACCCGGAGCTGTTCCTGGGCGGGTTCGTGATGTATGCCGCAGTACCTCTATTCATCATTGCCATTGGACTGATGGCAGCACGCAAGGAAAGTGGCTGGTATGTTGGCGTAGTGGCAGGCATTGTTACCTTCGTGGCAGCATTCCTGGCATTTGTGGATCGCTACAACGTACCCTCCGGTCAGGAATGGTTTCAAGGTGCCATTCTCTCACTGGTCTTTACCGTCATTCTAATAATTCTCTGGTTCAAGAAACGAGTGCTCGGACAGGAATAAAATCCTGTCGCATTCTCCTTTGCAATCCGAGACGCAATCTGGCTTCGGATTTGCATTTACAGAGTGCTGCGTAAATATCTAAACTGACTCCCTGATTCACTGACATATTTGAGTAGCAGGTATTCTCGGTAGCACCGGGGCAAGG
>CAZCPP010000550.1:0-2494 GCA_964500655.1 uncultured Anaerolineaceae bacterium
ATTGTACTACCCCCCAGATATGGGGGCGACCTTGCTAACTACCAGAGAGCCTTTATGATAAGAGTGGTATTGGGATGGCAAACGCTCACTGGTGGATAGGATCAGAGAACGGTGTTAAAAAATTGGACGAAGGCTGGTTAGGGTGGTACGGGGATATTGGACCAGTAAATACGAAAGGGACGTTGAATTTTTATATCTATACCGAGGATACCAATGGTTTTCACCGTCAATCAGGCAACTATTCCGTTACTGTCTATGATGCTTGTATTGATTGAGAAGCATAATTTACCTGTAATCGACTGCATGAAGTAGAAGTCGTTAACCTGGAGAAAATTATGAAGAAAAAGAGAAAAGGTTGTTGTATTTCAACATCGATTCTATTGGTTGGATTTGTAGTTGTCACTGCAATTGTTGCCGCATACATCTTTTACATCGGTCCTAATCTACTGGAAGATAAGCGTGCACAATCCCGGCCACCAAGTATCCTGATCCAATCCCCTCAAGCAGGGGAAACGCTGCCAGCGGACAGTCCGGTTTTCGCCCAGGCGACTGTAACTGGCATGAACCCGATCGCGCGGGTGGAAATCTGGTTGGATGGGCAATTGGTTGCCACCCTGACCCCTGAAATCCCGGGGCAGACCACATACAACGCATTTTCGGAGCTGCAGATCGGCGTTGGTACGCATATGCTCTCCTGGCGAGCGGTGGATAGCGCTGGCTTGGTAGGGCAAAGCATGCCGATCCATATTGCGGGTGAAATACCACCTGTGGCGGAAGATGTGCCCGCCGCAGATCAGGGTGGGAACCAAAATCCACCTGGAGGTGCACCAGGTGGACCCGGTGGCGCACCAGGTGGACCCGGTGGTGGAAACCAGGGAGGAGGGGGAGGCGGCCAGGATGGTGGCGTCCCAGATCCACCACCCCCGCTCCCTGAACCACCTCCAAATGCTTATGTGATCAAGGATGCCATAGAAGTTCCTGATTGGGGAGATTTAATTCCTAAGTTGCTGGCTTTTATGCCGGCCGCGCCATCCAACCTGCATGTCGGATTTAAAGATTGCCGCGTGCAATTGAGCTGGATTGACAATGCTTCTAATGAGACGCATTTCAAGATCTGGATGCAAGCCCTGGGTGGCCCTCCTGTGCCTGTAAAACACCTGCCACCCAACCCCGAGGCCGGTGAAACCAGGTTCGAATTTGACGCTCCACCGTTTGGAATTTATTCGATCTGGGTGGAAGCAGCAAATTCTTTTGGCTCACAACCCAGTGAAATCCAAGGTATAGCGATCAATAAAAACTGTTCAGAGGGAAACACCACGCATTTGGAGATCGAAGCCTTGGCGATGTACGGAATCAGCAGTGCCTGGGAGAACATTTATTGCTATGTTTCTTTCGAGGGAGGCGCAGAAGAGCGCATCCCCGCGGGTGGTGAATACTTTGAAATCGATCCGATTCAAGGAGCAGATATCCATAAATGGATGGGGGGGCAAAACCGTCGCCTGGTGCCGATACCGTCTGATGACATGTTAACCATTCAAGGGAAATGCATGGGTTGGTTGGGGGGCATCCCGCAACCAATGGGTTACATCAATGAAAATATTCCCCGGGCTTATTGGGACAATCGCACCCTGCAGGTCTTGCGACCAAACTTTAGCATCGATTACCGAATCCGGGGGCATGTTTTCAGCGCGGGAGAGGGGTTGTATGAATATATCGATGAGGGCATTCCCAGCCCGTTCCTTTTTGATGTTGAAAGCGCTGAGGGCAGTACCCCTGAAGAGAACGCTATTAAAGCCCAAAATCCAACCGTGATATTCGCCTGGAAGGGTGATCGTGAGATTGTGACCGGGTTCACCATTTATGTAAATGGCGCACCCAATTTTGAGGAAGCCACTTTTGCCCCGCTTGCACAATGGCATAAAGTCCCCTTTGGGCCTCTACCCACTGCTTGTGGAGGCAGCTACGAGTTCCAGGTAGCGATCAACTCGGGTAATGCCCGGTCCGAACTCAGTAATACAGTGGTGTATCAGCAGTCACCCTGCAAGCGTTATGCAGAACTGACTTACGAGAGTTATTACTTTGTATATTACCAGGGAGAAGACTGTGATGACCCTGATGACAATCAAGCCAAGGTGTACATCCTCAGGCCTGAGGGATCTTCCGTAAATTCACCCCTTCCAATGTGGTGCGGTGAAAAAATACCTTTTTCAGGTACTCCAGGCAGCCATCAGTTTTTCGGTATCGGCCCGGGCGGTGGCACTGTGGTTGTGCATATAAATTTCTCAGAGGTCGATAAATTTTTGGGAGGGCCGGTGATAGACGAAAGTTTTGTATGCACCATCCATAAAGAATTTCCCATTCCAGCCCCGGATGCGAACTGGTCTAACTTCCGGATCGACGATCATATACGTTGCCCCGACGGTCAAGAAGCCAGCGGTTCGGTTTATTGTCTGTAAATAGGGTCTAAAACCCCTGCCTTTCAGGCAGGCCGTTT
>CAZCPP010000551.1:0-2492 GCA_964500655.1 uncultured Anaerolineaceae bacterium
ATATTTCTTTAATTTCTGCAGGAAAATCAGATTCGTTTATCCTGCTCATAATCTTTTGTGAGGTATTACTGTTATCAGTGATAAAGGCAATTTTCTCAACATCCGGCAAAATTTGTTTAAGAAATTGGTACGATTCATTGATGTGAAGTCTTTCGATTACACCTGTAATATTTTCAGCAGGAAAGCCGTAATCAGACGGTTCACCATTCATCCCGCAGAAAATAAATGGCAGTTTTTTCCCAATGTATTGTTTTGCTGCCAATTCGCAAGCATTATCATCAAAGACAATAACAATATCAGGTTTGAATTGATTGATTTTTTCAACTGCTTTTTCAGAAATTTCAGTTTTCCATTCCAGACCTGTCTTTCTTTTTGTATCCAGATAGAATTTTTCAATGTTATATTTACTGTGTTGGATAACTATTTTATCCTCTTGATTAAAAACTTTATCCGTGAGAATATCTTCCACACCTTTTGTTTGTTCCACCACCCACGTATATTCCGGATGATAACTAAAAACGAGTAAAACTTTTTTTGGAGCTTTGGCGCATCCTATCAAGATAATAAATGCAAAAATACTTAAACCGAAAATATTTTTTTTCACTTCTCCCCCTTTTATTTTCAATTTTTTTTTTATGGACAGATTTCAATTTCTTCGCTCAATGGAAAATAAAATGAAGAATCCGAACCATACCATTTATTGTAGATATTCATGTATGTTCCATCATTCCAGATATCTTGAATAGCAAAGTTTACTGCATCCCGCCAATCACTATCATTTTCCGGCAAACCCATCCCATATGGCTCGTTACTGAGGAAATCACCAACCAGTTCATATTTTCCAGGTTCAAGAGCTGAAAACCCTATAAGAATTGAACTATCATTTAACCAAGCGTCAACTTCACCGGATTTAAGAAGCTCATAAAAATATTTTTAAGAAAAGTTGTTTTATCCAATTTTCCCGTCAAGGATTTTAATAAATGATTGAAAAAATAAAGCGAGAAGTGAGAAGATTAAAGACTAAAGAAGAAACTATTATTGCCAGACCTTTCGTTTCCGCTCAAGGTAACAGTATAGTTGTCATTCTGATTGGAATCGAAGAATCCTCTATTTCCCTAAATACCTTTACCACAATAGCTTACGGGGGGGGGGGGGAAGGGCAAGGGGTCCTGACCAAGGTCAGCGCCCCAGCGTTAGTATAAATTTACAAGTGTATTTGAATTTTCAAATAATAAAAAAGGAGAAACAAGATGAAAAAAACAAGTTTAGTTCTCGGATTTATGCTGATAATGTTATTGGCATTAAGCACAAGCCTGTTTGCCCAGACAACAATCTATGTAAACTACAACACTGGAAATGATACTTCTGGTGACGGCAGCTCCGGAAGTCCTTACAAAACATTTCACAAAGGATATACTGAAGCAGGTAGCGGAGAGACTATTGATCTGACAGGTACATTTGACTGGACGAATGCGGATGAAACAGGTGAAGATGGTACACGCGGATATGTTATCTCAAAAAATATTACTATTCAAGGACAGGCAGCCGACGAAACAATTATTCAAGCTGAATCAAGTGAGGGAACAGCGTCTTATCGGGTTTTTGACATTGATCAAGGCGTAAATGTGACATTTGCAGATTTAACAATCAGATATGGAAAAGATAACTGGAGTATTGGTTCCGGTGGTGGCATTAGAAACAAGGGCAATTTGACAGTTAATAACTGCGATATTAGTTATAATAATGGTCAGGGAGCTGGGGGTGGAATTGCTTGTTGGGGTACTTGTCTAATCCAAAACAGCACCATTCACCACAATACGGCTAAAAGCCAAGGTGGTGGTTTAAATAGAAACTATTATGGTGGAGATGGGTCAAGTGCGCCAAGCGCTTCTGAAACATTGACTATTGTTAATTGTACAATCACTAATAATTCATTAACTCAAACTGTCGCCTATTATTCAGGAGGAGGCGTACATTACAGAATGGGTTCTGGATCAATCACTAATAGTACAATTGCCTTTAATACTAGTAAAAATTATGGTGGGGTTAGTGTTGGCGGCTGGTACGCTGACAATACTGTTGATATAAAAAATTCGATTGTTGCGGAAAATACATCCACTGAAGGTGGAGAAATTGGAGCTAATTACGGAGTTGGTGCTATAAATGATAATGGTTATAATGTTTTTGGCTTGGAGGGCAGTAATTGTCCAGCTTGGGCAAGTACTACTTGGGTAGATGGTTTACGATTTGGTTCTACTGATGGAACATATTTACTCAATCCAGATGGGGGAGGCACAACCACTGGCACGCTTGAACTTGACTCAGCTCTTGCTGATAACAATACAGCAAATGGCACCCAGACTGTTGCAATAACAACTGGAAGTATTGCAATAGACAACGGAAGCAATGTTGCAAATGGAAGTGTAAGTATTCCTGCTACAGATCAACGCGGTGCTACTAGAAATGGTACTGTGGATATTGGTGCTTATGAA
>CAZCPP010000552.1:0-2490 GCA_964500655.1 uncultured Anaerolineaceae bacterium
GAATTTCATTCGACATACAAAGCTATCGACTTCCAGTCGATAGTAGTTTACTTCAGGATAGTCGGGTCGAGGAAGTTGTAAATCAGCTGTATTTTGTCACCTACGATGAGTTGATATCAGGACAAATTGGATTGCCCTTCGAATTTCCTTTCCAGATATTTTCTAATCCAAATGAGCAACCGCAACCTGCCCTCCGACCTGTGAAATAAGGTAACCAGTTTTTGACTGAATTGCAGTGATACAAAGAATCTATGGGTATTCTCTACCTGGTCAGCACGCCCATTGGGAACCTCGAAGATATGTCGCCTCGTGGGATACGAATCTTGCGCGAGGCGGTACTGATCGCTGCTGAAGATACTCGTCATACTGGCAAATTACTAAAGCATTTCGAGATCGATACCAAACAGACCAGTTATTTTGAACACAACAAACTGGATAAGATTAACTTCATTCTCTCCAAACTTGATGAGGGAGATGTAGCAGTCGTATCGGATGCAGGTAGCCCGGCCCTGAATGATCCTGGCTATGAATTGGTAAAAGCCGCAATCGCCTCTGGCTTTGACGTTCGGCCTGTTCCCGGACCTTCAGCACCTATCGCAGCCCTGACCGTCTCTGGCCTGCCGACCGATAGCTTCCTATACCTTGGTTATTTACCCCATAAGGCCGGTGATCGCCGTACAAGGCTAAAAGGAATAGCCGAGCAATCAAATACGCTTATCTTCTTTGAATCGCCGTATCGAATTACAGATGCGCTCGAAGACATACTTTCCGAACTCGGCGACCGCCGAATTTGTGTGGCGCGCGAGATGACCAAGATGTTCGAGGAGTACTGGCGTGGTACGGTGAGTGGCGCGTTGGAGTATTTTAAGTCTCAGCCTGCGCGCGGGGAGTTTACATTGATTGTCAGTGGGGAACAAAATGTGGTACAAAAGTGGACAGAATCCGATCTCGAGATTGCAATCCATTCAGCAACAGAAGCAGGCAAAAGGTCCAAAGAAATTGCAGCAGATTTAGCCGAGCAGTCAGGTTGGAGCAAAAAAGAGATTTATCGGAAGATCATCAATTCGTAATCCAATTTAGAAGTACTGGAGGTTTATGTGTTAGTTCGCTGGTTGATATTTATCCATGTATTGTCGGCTATTACCTTTTTCCTAGCACACGGCACATCGGCTGCAATGGCATTCCAATTGCGGAAAGAGAAAACAATAGAGCGTATTTGCGCCATGCTCGATCTATTTTCAACGACTTTTATGTTGCTTTTTATGTCGTTTCTGATAATGGGCGTTACCGGCCTGATGATGCCTTTTCTCATAAAGATATGGCATCAGGGTTGGATATGGCTGTCAATTGTTCTAATGGTGTACGTGTTTATGCATATGGCATTACGGAACGACAATACCTACAATGTTTTGCGAAAGTTGGTTGGCTTGCCATTCAGGCAGAGAAATAAAGATTTTCCTGCTGAGCCACCCGCGAGTGAGGCAGAAATCCTCGCACACATTCGAAAGATAAGTGTGCATGAATCATTGATCGCGGTTTTTTTCATCCCAGCTTTTGTGTTATGGTTGATGGTGTTTAAGCCATTCTAAAATTGAATTTTCATCAAAACGAAAAATGCGAAGGAGGTGTCTCTTTCGCATTTTTTATGGGAAGGATTATGAAAACAACACATCGCGATTTCATTACGGGTGCTCGTGACACCGTCCCTATATTGCTTGGGGTTGTGCCGTTTGCTATGATTTGCAGCGTAGCAGCTGTTAGTGTAGGTTTGACACCTTTCGAAGCTATGGGTATGTCATTCATTGTATATGCCGGGGCTTCTCAACTTGCAGTTTTGCAGTTAATGGGTGAAGGAGTTATCTGGATTGTCATGGTGCTGACGGCTTGGGTTATTAATTTGCGTTTTACAATGTATAGTGCTTCGTTGGCTCCCTATCTGGAAAAGGAGCCATTACATCGCAAAGCCTCGTTTGCCTATATTCTCTCAGATCAGGCTTTTGGCGTAACTATGAGCCACTTTGCAAATCAAATTCCGGCTAATCCGGCCTGGTATTTTTACGGTGCCGCCGCTGCAGTGTGGATTACCTGGCACATCAGCTCGATCACCGGAGCGTTGCTCGGTACGCTAGTGCCAGAAAGCTGGGGTTTGGACTTTGCCTTCCCTCTCAGCTTCTTAGCCTTGATGTTTGCAGCACTCAAAGACCGTCCAGCTGTGATTGCAGCACTGGTAGGAGGAGTGAGCGCCATCCTTGCAAAGGAACTGCCATATAATTTGGGATTGGTTTTAGCTGCATTGCTAGGCATTGGCGCTGGTGTATTGGCCGAAAATAGCTCTAATAAAGTTGCTAACGGAGAAAACAAATGAACGGACTTCCGGTCTGGTTGCTCTTCTTCGCGTTGGCATTGGGCACTTTTGTGCTCCGATTTTCGTTTATTTTCTTATTCGGCAAAGTGGACATGCCAGAATGGCTGCGCCGTGCGCTGCGTTTT
>CAZCPP010000553.1:0-2490 GCA_964500655.1 uncultured Anaerolineaceae bacterium
ATTTCATTCGACATACAAAGCTATCGACTTCCAGTCGATAGTAGTTTACTTTGAACATATTATCCGTGATGATACCGAATGGAATCGTATTCGTAATTACATCGATTCAAATCCCAATAATTGGGACGAAGACGACGAAAACCCAAATTCCCAAAAAACATGATTATGTGAATTCGTAGGGGCGACCTTCATGGTCGCCCAAAACCAGGAAGTATCTTATTTCCCTAACCTGGCCCTTTCTTTTTCAATCACACTCTCTTCCAGTTTTTTGAACAGCGGGACTGGCTGGTTGAATTTCGAACCGGGCTTCAACTCACTCGGTTTCCACTGTAACCCCTCCACGCTGCGGTATTTCAGTCCTGTGTGCGTGCCGAGCGAGTCGCTGATCTCTTCAACATAACCCTCACCAAAAAGCGGCGTCTCATAGTTGAAGAAACCGTGCAGTTGCTCAGAAGTGAACGGCAGAATGGGTGCGAAGAGCACCTTGAGCGAGTCAATCGCTTTCAGCGCGGTGTAGATCGTCTTGCCGGCTTCAGCTTTGTCTTCCTTGACCTGTTTCCAGGGCGCCATCGTGTCCAGGTACTGGTTGACTGTCATTGCCAGTTTCATGGTCTCGCTCAGGGCTGCGCGCAGTTTCACGCTGTCGTACAGGGCGCCGACGGACTCGAATCCGCTTTCGATGGCGGCCAGCAGCTCCAGGTCCGCGGGGCGAAGCGTTGAGAGGTCCACATCTGGTACCTGCCCTTCCCAATTCTTGTAACAGAAAGAGAGCACACGATTAGCCAGGTTGCCCCAATTAGCCACCAATTCATTGTTATTGCGGGCCACAAACTCAGCCCAGTCCCAGTCGCTGTCTTTCATCTCGGGCATGTTGATCGTCAAGTAGTAACGCAGCGCGTCGGGGTCGTAGCGAGTTAATGCATCGCGTCCCCACACGGCCCAATTGCGACTGCCGCTGATCTTCTGACCTTCCAGGTTCATGAACTGGTTGGCAGGCACGTCGAAGGGGGTACTCAACGGGAAGTTTTCCTCAGCGAATATTTCAGCAAACTTTTCGCCTGCGCCCATCAACTGTGCCGGCCACAGGGAGGTGTGGAAGAAGATGTTGTCCTTGCCGATGAAATAGAATTGGCGCGCTTCCGGATTGGCCCACCAATCACGCCAGGCATCTTTCTCGTCTCCGAGCCGGCTCCACTCAATAGCTGCCGAGAGATAGCCAATCACGGCCTCGAACCATACGTACAAGCACTTGCCATCCCAACCTTCAACCGGGACCGGGATGCCCCAGTCCAGGTCGCGTGTGATCGGGCGCGGCCTGAGACCCTCGGCCTCGATCTTACCGAGCGACTCGCCCAGTACGGGCTCGCGCATGTGCTTCGAGCGCTGACGTAGGAAATTGGACACCTCGGGCTCCAGCTTTGAGAGATCAAGATAATAGTGTTCGGTTTCGCGTAGTTCGAGCGCCCCATCACCGGTTTTTGCTTTGGGATTGATGAGTTTCTCCGGTTCAAGCACGTTGCCGCAGTTATCGCACTGATCGGAACGAGCGCCTTCATATTCGCAAATATAGCAGGTTCCTTCTACATAGCGGTCAGGCAAGAACTTCTTAGCGGAGGGCGAGTACCCTTGCATCGATTTCTTAGCAAACATGTAGCCGTTCTCTTTCAACGCCAAAAAAATGGTCTGTGCTACTTTGAAATGGTTCTCAGTATGCGTTGACGTGAACAGATCATAGGTGATGCCATAACCCTGGAAGACTTCCAAGAAAGTATCATGATATTTCTTATAGACTTCCTCGACCGAGACGTCGGCTTTATCGGCCGCCAGGGTGACAGGCGTGCCGTGTGAATCCGTTCCGCTGACCATCAATACCTTGTTCCCTTTCAAGCGGTGGTAGCGTGCGACGATGTCACCGGGCAAATGTGAGCCGGTGATATTACCGACGTGGATCTCGGCATTGGCGTAGGGCCAGGCGATGGCAATCAAGATATTTTCGGGCATGGTAAGCTCCATTCATGAACCGCTAAGCACGCAAAAGTCGGGAAAAATAATTATTTATTTGTGTACTTAGCTTTCTTTATGGTTGAGATTTCAGTGTGTTTCACCGTGGTTAGAATATCAAAACAAAAAGGCTGTCCGCGTACCTGGACAGCCCGTGAAATGTGCGTAATGATTTCTTAGCACAAACCCTTTGCTGCCCAGGCGCGGCTGGACATATCCATCATCATGGACATAGGCATCATATCGCGGGACTGGGCTGAAGGGGAATTTATCATGGCGCAATTTTACTACAAATACATTTAGTCTTGCACAATCCAATCCAATGCATCTTCGAGTGTGTGGAATGAGTTGAATTTCGCTCTACCTGCAAGCTTGTTGAATGCGTCAACAAAGGTCCAACGCAATCCTGCCGCACCAATAATGGCTCGTTTTGTCACTACTTTATTGTCTGTAAATAGGGTCTAAAACCCCTGCCTTTCAGGCAGGCCG
>CAZCPP010000554.1:0-2482 GCA_964500655.1 uncultured Anaerolineaceae bacterium
CAAGAAATAATTATTCTTTTTGCCTAAGGAAACGACATTGACTATAGGGTATACTGAAGAACGGGCCAAGGCTCTGGTCTATTCACGTCCCTTTCTGCCCCTGTACAACGCCCTACTCGTCGGCCCTAAAGCAAAGGATATTAAGGAATTGACGGATTTGACGGGTAGAAAAGTGGTGGTTGAAAAGGGATACGCCATGGAAGGTTTTCTTAAGTCCGCATATCCCGGCATTAACACCGTTGTGGCCAACTCAACCCTGGAAGCCTTGAAAATGGTCTCCATCGGCAAGGCGGATGCCTATGTCGGATCACAGTTTGTCGCCTCGTATCTGATCGACCAGAATTTACTGCATGGCGTCAAGGCTATCGCCCATTTGGGTGATACCCCCCAATTCCTGCATATGGCCGTCCCCAAGGATCGCAAGATTTTGCGCGACATCATGGACAAGGCCCTCGGTTCAATCTCGGAAAAAGAAAAGCGTACCATCATTAATCGCTATGTGCCGACTTCCCTCTCCTCTGTGGCGGTCAAAACTGCAACGAAAACGATTGATTTGACCGATATGGAGCGAAAGTGGCTCAAGGACCACCCGGTATTGCGGGTCGCGCCTGACCCAGACTATCCGCCCATCGAATTTTTCGACAAGAAGGGCCGCTATCAGGGCTTAGCCGCCGATTTTATGCGCCTTGTCGCTGAAAGGCTAGGGGTGAGTCTTGAAGCGCTGAAAAAAGAAAACTGGACAGAGGCAGTGGATGCCCTTCGCAATGGGGAGGCTGACTTTATCGCCTCCAACACGCCAATTGAGGAGTTTAAGAAGGAGTTTATCTTTACCGATACCTACTATGAGTTCTACGATGCTATCATCACGCACGAAGGCGTACAGGGCTCAGTCCGCCTGGAGGATTTGGGTGGAAAAGAGGTGTTAGTGGCCAAGGATTGGCCGGAAGAGCACATCCTCAGAAACCAATACCCGGATATCAAGGTGGTTACGGTGGAAAGCCATCTGGAAGGCATTACCAAAGTAGCCTTCAAAGAGTATGATTATTTATTTGCCTATTTGGCCACCGCCGCTTATCTGATACGTGAGCAGGGCTTGCCGGGATTACGCGTGGCCAACATCCTCGGTGAGCCATTGGCAGACGCAGCCATGTTCCGAAAAGACTCAGTGATGTTGCGTAACCTGATTCAAAAGGGGTTGGCCAGTATTACGGAAGAGGAGCGCAGCGCCATCAAAAGCCGCTGGGTCCCATCGGTTGGAGAAGGCAGTCAAGATGCTCCCTCAAGAATCTCGCTTACGGAAAAAGAACAAGTCTATATCAAGACACATCCGCAATTGAGCTTTGGCATTGATGTTGCGTGGCCGCCATTCGAATTCTTGGATGAGGACGGAAAATACAGTGGCATTTCCTCCGACGTAACCGAGTGGGTGGCAAAGATATCCGGCATCAAACTTAAGCCTGAAAAGGGGCTTACCTGGAGTGAAGTTATAGAAGGCCTGAGAAGTGGCGAGATAAAAATGATCGCCATGATTCAGCCAACCCCGGAACGAGCCGAATACCTCAATTTCACTGAACCTTATGTGTCTTATCCCAGTGTCATTCTTACCCGGAATGATGCCCCTTTCATAACCGGTTTGAACGGCTTGGCCGGGGTGCGTACAGGGGTCGGAAAAGGCTATTCCATCGAGGAATACATTCGTACGAATTATCCGGCAGTCGAGCTGGTTCCCGGAAATGACGCCGAGACCGTGCTTAAGGAACTATCGACAGGAAAAACCGAAGCAGCGGTTATGAACCTCGCTGTTGCAACGTATATCATTGGCAAGTTGAATCTTGACAATATAAAGATTGCAACCCCCACTGAATTCACGATGGACCTCGCCTTCGGCGTCCAAAAAGGGGAAACGGTTCTACGCGATATTTTGCAGAAATCTCTTAATGCCATCAGCGAAGACGAAATGACAGCGATTAAGAACCGCTGGGTCGCTTTAAGGGTAACTTTCGGCCTGGATTTGAAAACCATACTCATCTGGGCCGTTCCCATCGGCATCAGCCTGGTATTAATTATGCTGTTCGTTGTCACTTGGAATCGGCGTCTATCAGTTGAGGTCACTGAACGCAAGAAAAAGGAAAAAATGATCGCATTGGGAGCGCGGATCAGTCAGTTGCTGACGAAGGGCGATACGCTCAGGGTGATGCTCCAGTCTATCTGCGATATCCTTGTCGCCGAACTGAGTGTGGTCTTCACGCGCATCTGGATTGTCGATGAAACCGAAAACAACCTTATTCTGCAGGCAAGCTCAGGATTGTTTACCCATATCGAGGGTAATCACCAAACTTTACCGATTGGCGGGGATTCAAAAATCAGTCGCATTGTGTTCGAACAGGCTCCCAGTGTTTCTAACAATATCCAGGACAATCCCTATGTGAAGGATAAAGAGTGGGCCAGGGAACATAGCCTCACGGCCTTCGCAGGTATACCC
>CAZCPP010000555.1:0-2479 GCA_964500655.1 uncultured Anaerolineaceae bacterium
GAGTTTACTCTATGACTGGTCTTTTCTCACTCTAAATGTACGGTAGAAAAATATTAATAAGATAAATAGCTTAGATATTTTAAGTTGAACTCTTCACGAGGAAACGCCAAGGCTTTGAGAACCAAGGCTCAGGCACACTATTTAAACCCACTCTAGGCCCAATCGTCAC
The DNA here is from genome assembly GCA_964500655.1 of uncultured Anaerolineaceae bacterium. GTDB lineage: Bacteria > Chloroflexota > Anaerolineae > Anaerolineales > Villigracilaceae > JAABUE01. The sequence continues at coordinate 170 of CAZCPP010000555.1, forward strand.
GTTTTTATCAGATACAGAATCCCCCGCTTCGATCCATAATTCTGAACCGGCTACTGTCAAATCAACCATATTCTCATTTTTAGTGATTCCCATTGCCTGTGTTAATTTCCCGGGACCAAAAGTATCTCTCCCTTTTCGCCGCTCAGACATGATTTCTACACCCTCTACCGGTTGGATAGCTCGGATCAAAACCGCTGCCGGAAAATCTTCTCGTTCAGTAACAGCATTCAGCATCCAGTGGTTTCCATATGTGAAGTATACATAGGCATGCCCTGGCGGCCCATACATCGGGATTGTTCGCGGTGTACGGCCTGCCTTTGCGTGGCAGGCAAGATCCGTTTCGCCAACATAGGCTTCGGTTTCAGAAATGAGACCCACGAGCTTATCGCCTTCCAGAATTCGAACCAACCGTGTACCGATCAATTCCCGGGCGACAGTCAGGGTCGGACGATTATAAAATTCTCTCGGGAGGGGAAAATGAATCACTTGAAACGTATATCGCGCTGAAGTGTCAGACGCAGGCCTTCATCCAGTTTGATGGATGGCTTGTAGTTCAGTTTTTTAGCGGCAAGAGTTAGATTTGCGCGCATACGCGAAACTCCACCTGATGTATTCGTGTTATAAAGCGAATCCAATTCGCGACCAGTTACATCTCCAACCTGTTTAACCAATTCCCGAATGCTGGTTTCTGTTCCAGAGCCCACGTTTATAACCAATCCGTTGACATTTGGCGCTGTAGCTGCTGCTATCATCGCGCTGATCACATCATCTACATAAACATAATCGCGCGTCTGTTCGCCATCGCCATGCACAACCAACGTCCCACCCCGTAAGGCCTGACGCAGGAAATGTGGTACTACTGGCGGATGGGAAGGCGGTAGGTGTTGAACGGGGCCGTAAGCGTTGAAGATGCGTAAACAGACCGAAGCCATTCCCCACAGGTTGCCAATTGTACGAACGTAATGTTCAGCAGAGACTTTGGAAACTGCATATGGCGAGCGCGGATCAGGCGTAGCAGTTTCCTCGAGTGGCTGCTCACCCTGGTCTCCATACACCGCACCAGACGAAGCAAGAATGACGCGTCTCACTCCGACGTCACGCATAGCTTCCATCAGGCTGACCGTTCCCCCTACGTTAACCGCATTGTACTCGCGCGGGTAAAGCACCGATTCTTGTACTGAAACACGTGCCGCTAAATGATAAACACAATCAATTTCTTGCAGAAGAGTCCATAATTTTGGGCGATCATTGACATCTCCACGCGTGAAATGCACATCTGGAGAGAGCACCTGCGGGTCTCCAGTTGACAAATCGTCCAGCCCACGGACTTGATGCCCCTCGCGGGCGAGTTGGTTGGCAAGCGCCGAGCCAAGAAAACCGGCTGCTCCGGTAATGAGAAAATTCATAGGGATGAATTATAACGGGGATTTACAAGCTGGCTGACAAGAACTATTCAGGTTGAAGTCTCTAATGCAGTAACAAATTCTACGGCTGTCTCAAAGCGTTCAGCTGGTTTCTTGGCCATAGCTCGCTGAATTGATCGAGCAGTTTGGCGGGGCAACTCTGTGACAAGTTCACGGGCATCTGGCGGTGGAGCCGTGAGATGTGCAAGCAGCAGTGCACCGGTATTCGATCGCTCGAAAGGTACGTGCCCAGTCAACATTTGGTATGTCATAACACCCAGAGCATAGATATCTGCACGTCCATCTACCTCCCCTGACGATTGGATTTGCTCGGGCGCAATGTAGTCGAATGTGCCCAGCACACCACTGGCTGTAATGCGTGTGTTGGCACCTGTAATTTTTGCAATACCGAAGTCGGTCAGTACTGCACGTGCCGGTTGTGTAGTTGAATCGAGCATAACATTGGAAGGTTTGATATCACGGTGGACCAATCCACGCTGGTGAGCATAGTCGAGGGCGCTGGCAATGTCTCGAAGCAGAAGCAGGCTTTCAGAAAATTCAATGCGCTGCTGTGCTTTAAGCAGATTGCGTAGATCTGGGCCAGTCAGAAATTCCATGGCGATGAAATAGGTTCCTTTAGCTTCTCCATAGTTTACGACGTGTACAATATTGGAATGGTTAAGACTGGAGACAGTTTCGGCTTCACGCATGAAACGTTTACGAAATTGTTCGTCTTCTGATAGTGCAGTTGGCAACACTTTGATAGCGACTGTCTGGCCGGTGGTCGGATTCTCGCCACGAAACACATTTGCCATGCCCCCACGTCCGATCAATTTCATATTTTTATAATTCGAGAGAGCTTTGGTGCATAAATCAAAGAACAGGCGCACTCCGTTCGTCTGATGCA
>CAZCPP010000556.1:0-2477 GCA_964500655.1 uncultured Anaerolineaceae bacterium
CCGCAGTTTCCAAACCCTGAGCACCGGGCAAATTGCTCTGGGTTGTACCAACACAGTAATCCTGACCTGTGGTGGTCTTGTCCCAGAAGCAACCGGAGACGGTTTCGCCTCCGACATATCCAAACAGGCCACCTCCTCGATAGGTCCCCTGGGTACTCACAGCCCCGGTGGCGTAACAGTTCGTGAATTTGGCTTGGCCCGCCCCCGCCAGGCCGCCGGCAACCCCATATGTCGAACTCGCACTTCCCCTGCTGTAACAGTCCCACATTTGGCTGTTGGCTGTGTAGCCCGCCACGCCTCCCACCAGATTGTTGCCAGAGACGTCGCCCGTACTGTAGCACTCGAACAACTTGGCCAGGCCACCGTGGCCGCCGATGAAGCCACCCACGTAGGTATTCCCTGCCACTGTCCCCGTAGCGGAAGATTTCCGTACGGTTACGCTCCAGATAGCGCTTCCGATCAGACCACCGGCATAAGTTCCTGTTCCTGTCACTGAGCATGAGCTGTGGCAGTCAATGATGTGAGTGCCCGTGTAGGCCGAAGCTGCCCAGCCGACCAGGCCACCTACCCATCTGTTCCCCCTCACGTATCCCGAACTGGAACAGTTCTGAACCGTTGCGTCAGCCAAGTCCCCTACCAGGGCACTGGCATAATCGCCCACGTTTATGTTTACATTGGTGACGTGCACGTTCTTGATGATGCATGGGTCCCACCTACCGCCTCTGACTTTGTAGAAGAGCGGTGCCCTCAAACCATCAATCGCGTACCCGTCGCCATCATAAAAGGCGAAAAAGAATTCGCCGATGAGCCCGTACCCACTCCGCCACAGGCCGGAGGCATCGATGTCCGCTGTTTGCTTGAAGTGCTTGTACCATGTCCCTCGTCGAGGCAGAGAGCTGATCCAATCCAGATTGGCTGCCGATTCGATCAGGTAGGGATCGGATTCCGTACCATAACCATCAGGTTGGGTCCCTTGTGCCACGGCTAAGGACAAAGGCATGGCAAAAAATGCAAGCAAGACCGCTATTGTCACAATTAATCTTTTTTGATGTTCAGTTTTCATGGTTTTCTCCTCTATTTTAAAAAATAGAATTTGTTGATAACGAATGCATATAATGACTAAGAACAAAACGCCATACATGCTGTGGTTTACTTCTCTTTTGTCTAATCTCCTGTTATAATTTGGTGGCATAATTTTTTGATAACTCCAGGCAGCCACTACGCAACGAGAATCATCAGAACTCAAACACTTAGATAAATAATTGAATAAAAAGCATTACTTTTTCCTCCCTATATTTTTGTGCCAAATGATATCAGCCCCATATAAAGAAAGGGATTATTTCTAATCCAATCATTAGACATCACCTCCTTGTTCTACTTTTTGGTTGTCGTTTTGGTAATTTATGTTCCCTGGTTTGAAACTGGTGTCTTTTAGTGCGTGACATAATATAAGTAAAAGACAGCGTAGATGCATAGAACTGATGTTACAAATTATAGCACTCAAGTTACAAAAAAGGGGGAAATGGAAGGCAAGAGGAATTTTTACTACATCATTCCCTAATAGGTTTTAAACTTATTGAGATAATACGACTTTGTATCTGAATCGATAGTAAGCGTTCAGCTATAAGCGATCAGCATTCAGTATTTTAATAAAGCAATAGAGATTTAAATGATTTTCTCAATCAATTTATAACAACTTTTATCTAACTACTGAAAAAATTCGACCATTCCTAAATAAGCTGTCCGCTGAAGGCTGACGGCTGAACGCTGAACGCTTACAATCGATATTCAATCTATTCTATTGATTTAATCCGTGTTATCCATTAAATTAAAAATTTGTCGAACACAATTAGTGCAAAATACTATTCCCTGTCTTTAACGATTTCTGATGGCAATTTTCCAAAATGCTTGCGAAATGCCCTGGTGAAATAATTGGGATCGTAAATTCCAACCTGGTAGGCAACCTCGGCGACAGAGCCACCATTTTTTTTCAGCAGTTCAACTGCACGTTGTAAGCGTATTGATAGGATAAATTCCTGGGTAGATTGATTTGTCAGCGCTTTTAGTTTTCGAAAAAGCTGTATCCGGTTTATGCCTAATTTTGTCACCAACTCTGTGACACCAAAATGCTCATCTGCCATGTTTTCTTCCACAATGGTCAACACTTTTTTCAGAAATCCCTGGTCATAGCTTGTAAACGCGATTTCCGAAGGTTTCACAATTAATTTGGTGCTGAATCGTCTTCTTAATGTACGCCTTGACTCGATAAGGTTTTTAACGCGCACTAACAATTCAAGGGGATCAAAAGGTTTTATGAGGTAATCGTCAGCCCCTGTTTCCAGTCCTTCAATTTTTTCTTCTGGCGCTGCTTTGGCAGTCAGTAAAATGATGGGAATATGGCTGGTTCGTACATCCGTCTTTAACGCCTGGCAAACCTGGTTGCCATCTATATCAGGCATCATCACATCACTGACTAT
>CAZCPP010000557.1:0-2476 GCA_964500655.1 uncultured Anaerolineaceae bacterium
CTACTTGCATAAATCGCTAAACTTCCAAGTCAGTTTTTTAGGGAAGAAATAAACTGTTGGGTCTAGATAATTACGCAATACTCTGTAATACCTGGGAACTGTTTTTTGAAGAGGGAATTTGTCTCAAGCTATACCCCACTTCAATATTGACCTTTGCGGTTGCTTCCGATAAGAAGCATTTAATCATCAAAGCGTGAAAAGTCTCCTTCCAAAAGATCATCATCATGATGATCGAGGGCCTGGTCGTTCCATGAGGCGGGGTCATCCAGTGGCTCGATGTGGGTAAAGACCACCATATTGGGTAGCAACTGGGTGAGTTTCACTTCCAGCTTTTCCAGAAGCTTGTGACCATGTTCCACCGTCCATTCGCCTGGAACAAGGACATGGAAGGAAACGAAGCGTCGCGCCCCGGCCTGACGTGTCATAAGGGCGTGATAGGTTATGCCTTCTGGCAGGATTTTCTCGATCTTCTCCCGAATGAGTTTCTGTTCGTCATCAGGTAACACGCTATCCATCAAACCAGAGACCGAATGCTTGACAATTCCTACCCCTGACCAGATGATATTGCCAGCTACAGCAATAGCGATCAATGCATCGAGAGGATGCCAGTTAGTAATTGCTACCAGCCCCACACCGCTCAACACCCCCACGGAAGTCCACACATCGGTCATCAAGTGTTTAGCATTGGCACTCAGAGTAATGGAGTTGTGCTTTTTCCCGTTGTAGCCGATAACCAGTGCTGCCCCCAAATTAACCAATCCCGCAACAGTAGAGACAATCAAACCAGCCCCAAGTTGCTCGAGTGGTTGTGGGTTGATCAAACGTTCAATTGCAGTATATGCAATTCCTCCCGCAGCGAAAATGATAAAACCACCTTCCACACCGCTCGAGAAATATTCGGCTTTGCTATGCCCAAAATGATGATCCTTATCTTCTGGACGGCTGGCAATGGAGAGCATAGCCAGTGCCATAACCGCTCCTGCCAGGTTGACAAAGGATTCCAGCGCATCAGAAAGCAGACCGACCGATCCGGTCAGGAAATAGGCTGTCGCTTTGAGGATGATTGTAAGGATCGCTGTCCCAAAAGACAACCAGGCAAATCGTTTCAGGTAGGTACGACTTTCCAAGTGGTTTCTCCAATATTTGATTATACAGTAGACGGAATATAAAAATGACGGCGCCACACCCTGCGCCGCCACTTTGTAGTGTCATATATTAATCGTCTACGAGATTACACCCAGCTTCTTCCCAACTTTCGCGAACGCATCCAGGCCTTTGCCCAGGTCGTCGCGATCATGTGCGGCTGAGATCATCACTCGGATGCGCGCTTTGCCCTGCGGCACTGTCGGGAAGCCGATGGCAGTGCCGAAGACGCCATCTTCATAAAGTTCGCGGCTGAATTGCTGCGCCAGCGGTGCTTCACCCAGCATAACCGGGGTGATGGGCGTCTCACTCTGGCCGATGTCGAAGCCCAGTTTCTGCATTTCGGCTTTGAAGTATTTGCCGTTATCCCATAGGCGATCCACGAGCTCAGTCGATTCTTCCAGCAAATCGACGGCTGCCAGGCAGGCGGCTGCATCGGGAACTGTCATGGCCGAGGAGAACAAGAACGGGCGTCCGCGTTGGTGCAGCCATTCCACAATGACTTCGTTGCCAGCCACCACGCCGCCCATCACGCCGAAAGCCTTCGACATGGTACCAACTTCGATGTCCACCTTGCCGTGCAAACCAAAGTGATCCACGATGCCGCGTCCGCCTGTGCCGAGCACGCCTTCGCCGTGAGCGTCGTCCACCATCAGAAGCAGGTCATAACGTTGTGTGACTTCGTAGATCTTATCCAGCGGAGCCACATCGCCATCCATGCTGAAGACGCCATCGGTCACGACCAATCCACGACGATAATTGGGCAGATTCTCTTTGATGGAATCTTCCAGCGCTTCAGGGCTGTTATGCTCATATGCCTTGATTTTGGCGCCCGAAAGGCGGCAGCCGTCAATGATCGAGGCATGATTCAAGCGGTCGGAGAAGATCACATCCTCCTTACCTACCAGCGCCGGGATGGTTGCCAGATTGGCGTTGAAGCCACTCTGAAACGTGATAGCAGACTTTACACCTTTGAATGCAGCTAACCGCTTTTCCAACTCGGTATGCAGATCCATAGTCCCGGCAATTGTACGAACCGCACCCGGCCCTACGCCGTATTTATCGCTGGCACTCTTGGCGGCCTCCACAATCTTGGGGTGGTTGGCCAACCCCAGGTAGTTGTTTGAGCAGAAATTCAGCACCTTCTTTTCGTCCACCACAAGCCAGGCTCCCTGTGGCGACGAAAGTGTGCGGATGTTGTTGTATAGTCCGGCTTCTTTCAGGCCGTCGATCTCTTCTTGTAGCCAATCAATTTTTGACATTCGTTTCTCCGTGTGTTTGTCACTGCGAATACTATGACTTTGTCAAGGTATTTTGAAAAGCCATAGGATTG
>CAZCPP010000558.1:0-2474 GCA_964500655.1 uncultured Anaerolineaceae bacterium
GTAAGCGTGTGACGAACCCATCTTTTAACGTCTGGTCGTATCGGTTATATTGCCTCCCAATTGAATACGGGAGGATAAACGATGACCAGAGAAGAACGTCGCGACTACTGGAAGACGCTCGTTGATGAACATAGCCAAAGCGGATTAAGCGCATCGAGTTTCTGCCTAGAACACCACCTCAAAGTTTCTCAGTTTTACCGATGGCGCCGGAGCTTTAAGAGCCATACTCCTATTAGGCCATCTGATGGGTTTATCGAACTGGTCCCTTCCTCGAAGGGTTCAGGGAGCGGGATCCGGATTCGGCTTTTTGATGATCTGTGCATCGAGGTAGATCGAGGCTTCGATCCATTGTCTCTTCGCGTTGCGGTTGAGACATTGTATAGCAGGGGAAGCAAACCGTGCTCGCCCTGACCGCTGCAACTCGAATCTACCTGTACCGTGCTCCCTGTGACATGCGCAAATCCTTTGACGGGCTATGCGGGCTGATTCGTTCTGAACTCGGTGCCGACCCTCTTTCAGGTTCATTATTTGTTTTCGTAAACCGTCGCCGCAGCATGGTCAAGCTCCTTTACTGGGACAGAGACGGGTTCATGATATTTTTTAAACGCCTGGAGCGAGGCTGTTTCAAATTACCTGATATGGCCACTTCCGATGTTCTAATTGATCGCTGCCAGCTTAACATGCTCCTTGAAGGAATAACCCCCAAAAAAGTGAGCAAAAGGTACGTTTTTAGGGGATAATATATTGACATAACCATCTGTATCTGTTATATAAATATACATGATTGCCTCTCTTGAAAAGGCCAACGATATCATCGAGCAACAGCAGCACCAGATCGAAGAACTCACCCAAAAACTCCACGCTACTCAGCTTTCCATGAAAATGCTCCAGCACCAGGTGGAGCAGTTGATAAAACGGGTCTACGGCCGACGCTCTGAGAAACTCGACCCCAACCAATTAATGTTTGACAACCTGATCCTGAAAGCCATTGATCAGCCTTTGCCACAACCGCCCCCGGAACTCTCTGTGGAGGAAGAGGTTGAGGAAAAACGGCCTCGCACTGTTAAGCGGCGCCATCCCGGCCGTATTCCCATACCTGAACATCTGGAACGGGTAGAGATCGTGCTGGATGTCCCGGAAGAAGATAAGATCTGTCCTGAGACCGGAAAACCCATGAAAAAAATCGGTGAGGAAATCTCCGAGAAGCTGGAATATCGGCCCGGCAAGCTGATTGTTAACGTCTACAAGCGACCCAAGTACGCCTCCCCTGACAGCATGGCATCGGGACATGTGGGGGTGATCACGGCACCTATGCCGGATCATCCCATCGAGAAATGCAAGGCCGATGTAGGGCTTATCTCCCATATTATCGTGAGCAAGTTTGCCGACCACCTACCCCTGTATCGCCAGGACGGGATCTTTGAACGGGAAGGGGTAACCATCCCCCGGAGCACCCAGACCAGTTGGGTCATTCAGACCTATGAGGCGATCCGTCCTCTTGGGGAGGTACTGAAAAGAGCGGTGCTTGAAAGAGATATCCTTTTCACTGATGATTCCATTATACCCCTTCAGGTCAAAGGGAACGGTCGCGTTAAAAAAGCCCGACTGTGGGTCTATGTGCGAGGAGGACCGGGACCGCCCCTGACCGTTTTCGATTTTTCCCGGGACCGGAGCAAAAAGCGCCCTCTGAGTTTTCTGGGTGATTACCGGGGCTACATTCACGCTGATGCCTACAGTGGCTATGACGAACTGTTCCGGAAGGACGGGGTGATCGAGGTAGGTTGCTGGGTACACGCCCGGCGCAAGTTTGATGAAGCGGCCTCTTCCCGTCCCCAAGAGGCTACCGAGATCATGGCACGCATCGCACGGATGTACAAACTGGAGGCCGAGTGCGCTGAAATGAAGCCCGAGGACCGAACCCGACAAAGGCAACAGTATGCCCGACCGCTCATTGATGGCATCTTTGAAAGACTCGAGGAACTGAAACCTACCACACTGCCCTCCGAGCCACTGAGCAAAGCGATCAACTATGCCTTAAATCAGCGTGAGGCCCTCTATCGTTACCTTGAGGACGGTCAGCTAAAGCCCGACAACAATACGGCTGAAAACGCTATCCGTCCACTTGCCCTGGGCAGGAAAAACTGGTTGTTCGCCGGCAGTGAGCGGGGTGCACGGGCCACAGCCCTGTTTTTAGGTTTAATCCAGTCATGCAAGGCATGTGAGGTCAATCCCTGGGAGTACTTCAATGATATGCTGCGGCGCATCATGAGCCACCCGGTAAATCGCCTCGGAGAACTGCTTCCTGATCAGTGGCAACCTGCACTAAAGGACGTTCGCGGGTTGATTATCCCTTAGCACCATTCTCCTCCCTATCACGTTCTATTGTCAAAGAGCAAAAGCCGAAGGTTTACTAACGGCATCACACCTTATCCCCATAGGGCAGTATTGAAAAGGTGGTTTCCTCGTACTCTTAC
>CAZCPP010000559.1:0-2455 GCA_964500655.1 uncultured Anaerolineaceae bacterium
AATAATCCCAATTCATTGGAAGAGCAAATAGCTTATCATGCAAATTCTTTTCGAACCCAATTTCCTTTCTTAGCCTGTTATCACAACTCTGTGACATTCTGTAATCCTGTAAATCTAGTGCAAACAACCATCTCAAATCGTGCTGGAGAAAAAATTGAATATACGACCGACGAGTTGTCCGCTCAATTCGAGCAAGGAAAACGGATCAAGGTAAATGCATATAATGGATTTGTTCCTAATAGCTGCCATCAAGAAGTAAAATTTGTGTTTGAGAAGAGAGATATTTCTGAATGACTGAATCCCCGCTGGTAAGTGTAATAATGCCAGTCTATAATGCCGAACGATACCTCCTAGGGGCAATTCAGAGTATCCTAATGCAAAATTATAGATACTTTGAATTCATCATCATTGATGATGGTTCTACGGATAATTCTTCAAGTATTATTGAACATCTCCAAGAAGTTGATGCCCGTATTCGGTTGATTCGCAAGCCGACCAATCAAGGACTGATTTCTGCTCTTAATCAAGGGCTTAAAGTGGCGAGGGGGAAGTATATTGCTCGTATGGATTCAGATGATATCAGTCTCCCAGAGCGTTTTTCAAAGCAAGTAGAATACTTAGAAGCTCATCCGGATGTTGGAATATTAGGATGTCGTGTGCGCAATATTGATCAATTCGGAAAGCTGCATTCTGTTCCCCCGATTTTCCTGGACGATTTATCAATTCGCTGGCACATCTTTTTTCAAAATCCTTTTTATCATTCCACCGTAATGTTGCGAAAATCAATTTTGGATGAGTTTAGATTGGAATACGACTCCACTCAAAAACACATCGAAGATTATGGACTTTGGTTACGCCTCCTTCCCCATACCAAAGGGGAAAACCTTTCTGATGTTTTGCTCAATTATCGAGTTCACCCTAATAGTGTAAGTGAACTAAATCTGAAATCACAACACAAAAATGCAGCTCAAGCATCCAGTGAAGCGATCCGAGAATATTTTGATGGAACCACATTACCTTTCGATCAGCTCCAGGATTTATCTTCCGCAATAATGGGTGTTTCATTCAATACTATGCGAAAAAGATCTCTATTGATCAGTATATATTTTCAACTCTGGATAGAGTTTTCCCGCCAGCATCAAGGCGAAACCGGCCTATCTAAACTAAAGCCAAGTGCGATTGCCTGGGCTGCAAGGATGATTCTATTTCCTCCTTTTCAGGCAAGAAGCCTGAAAGCAATATGGATATTGACTAAACTTGAATGGCGATGGCCGCTATTTTTACTAAGGGAAGTTCCATACTATTTTGCAAGAAGAAAACTATGATAATTTCCACATGGAGCAGATATTCATCTTACTGAACAATTCTAACTTGACAATATTCCGAATCTCGATGAGAATTCAGAAAATGAATGCTGGCTGTCATGGCTGAAATCAAACTTCAAGAGTACGAACTACTGAACGAAATTCCCCAAGAATCCCTGGTCGCACAGCAATCAATTAAATTGAAATATGCTCCGGGCCGTGCAATTGATGTTCCTGTAAACATACTGGACATAACACGAGCTAAGCAATATTTGGATTGGCAACCGGAAGTAAGACTACCCGAAGGGATTTCAAGTACTTTTTACAAGGTGCGAAATGCATAACCCAATTAATTTCGAATAAAATGGGAAAATCATGAGGCCTAATAGCCATCACCTTGAAACGATTAGTAGTGCACATAAATTTTGGCTAAAAGCTTGTATATTTGCTTGGATGTTAATTATTTTTCTGATATTTCTAATACTTGATAATATTATTTATACTTTTGTTTACAATGTCGCCCAGGCAACTGGATCTTCATGGTTTGATGTTTTTTTTATTCAATCACGTGAATGGATCCTTCAATTTTTTACAGCAACCTATCTCTATTAACCGACATGAACATTATTATTAATCTATTTATTTGCTTTTTTTATGTGTTTGCAAGTGTAAATCTTGGAGCCGCTCTCCTGGTTTGCTTAAGAATCAAACCAACGCAACGTGTCTCCTCATCGGCACTTCTTGCCACAGCTTTTCTCCTGGGACAGACGGGTTTGGTTGCGGTCTGGACAGGACTTGGGCTACTGGCTCTTTTTTCACTAAATACAATTAGAGTAATTTTAATCATTTACTTCTTGGGTGGATTGATATTTGCCTGGCCGTTATACCGTACTACATTAATTTCCTTGTGGACCAAGGTGCAAATTTTCCGCAATGAGTCAGTGATCTGGAAAATCATTCTGTTGCTCGTACTAATACTTATCGGCTTGGAGGGCATTGCTGCTTTTGTGGCACCACCAGTAGGGGATGCAGAGGCTTTTTACTTGCCAATTGCCAAAGTATTGGCTGCATCAGAAAATCTTGTTCCGTTAATTGGGTATGAATCATTCTCCCAAGTAGGTTTGTTTGGAGAAATCCATTTTGCTGCGCTG
>CAZCPP010000560.1:0-2448 GCA_964500655.1 uncultured Anaerolineaceae bacterium
CCACAGGTGGTTCATGCCATCCCATCAATCCCTAAAAAGGGCAAAGTCCAGTCAAGAATGAATCTCTTGTTATCTCCATCAAATCAGACCCTAAAATTTTTTGAGACTTTTAGAGTCTGATAATATATTATATATGTATCGCCGCACCTTCCGCACCATGGGCTGCCTCCATCAGCACCTCCGAGAGAGTCGGGTGGGCATGCACGTTGCGGGCGATCTCGGCCGGGGTCAATTCCATCATATGCGCCAGGGTTAGTTCGGGCAGCAGTTCGGTCACTTCGGGGCCGATCATGTGCGCACCTAAAATCTCGCCATACTTTTCATCCACCACGATCTTGACCCAACCAGCATAGTCTCCCAACCCGAGCGCCTTGCCATTGGCCTGGAAGGGGAAGCGCCCCACCTTCACTTCGTAGTCACGTTCAATCGCTTGCGCTTCGGTCAATCCAAATGAAGCCACCTGTGGCTGGCAATAGGTGGCGCGCGGCATCATCTCGTAATCCAGCGTAACGGTTTCCACGCCTGCGATGTTTTCAGCGCAGACAATCCCCATCGCTGAACCGACGTGTGCCAGCATCAGCTTGCCGGTCACATCACCGATAGCCCAGATACCCGGAATATTGGTTGCCATGCGCTCGTCCATCTCGATGAAGCCGCGATCGCTAACCTTTACACCAACTTCTTCCAAGCCGATATCAGATGAATTCGGACGGAATCCGATCGCGACCAGGGCCTGCTCGGCGTCCAATACTTTTGTTTCGCCCTCAGCAGATACTGTTACCTTGACCTTAGTCTTGAGTGCCTCAATCTCTTCAACCGTGTGCCCAGTCAGGAAATTTATACCGTTTTTCTTGAAAGCTTTTTCCAGCTCTTTACTGACTTCCTCATCTTCCAGCGGAACCAAATGTGGCAACATCTCGACAATGGTTACCTCTGTGCCGTAAGAATTCCAAACAGTGGCAAATTCCACACCAATGGCACCCGCGCCGATAATTACTACCGATTTTGGAAGCTTCTCCTGAGTGATAGCCTCGAGATAAGTGACGATTTTTTTTCCATCAACGTTCCAGGCCGGGGGCACCATAGACGATGCGCCCGTTGCCACGATGATGTTCTTTGCCGACAACTCTGTCGCCGCTCCTTCGGAATCGGTAACGGTGACAACTTGAGGCCCGGTCAAACGCGCAGCCCCCATATGGACATCGATCTTGTTCTTTTTCATCAAAAAACCAATACCTTTGACGAGTCTGTTTGAGACCTGTCGTGAGCGCTTGACAGCTGCAGGAAAATCAAGTTTCAAATTGTCGAATGAGAAACCAAATTCCTTGCCGCGTTCACGCAGCGTGTGAGCCACTTCAGCGTTCTTGAGCAGTGATTTGGACGGGATGCAGCCCACATTCAGGCACACGCCGCCCAACCATTCCTTGTCGATGATAGCGGTCTTCTGCCCGAGCTGCGTGGCACGGATGGCAGCCACATAGCCGCCAGGGCCAGCGCCAATCACTACAACATCATACGTTTCTGTCATGTTTATCTCCGTTTAGAGTTGATTTCAAAAGCAAGCTTATTATAACAATTGCCAGAGCTACAGATAGTTTCTTATGGACTGCTCGACCATCTTTTAGGTCCAATTCTCTAGCGTCTCTTTAACTTTCATCAGGAACCAATCTGCTGAGGCACCATCTAAGATGCGATGATCGAAAACAAAGGACAAATATACCATCGGACGGATGGCAATAGAATCGTTACTGTCTGAATCTGTAACCACAACTGCGCGTTTTTGCATTGCACCGACGCCTAGAATCCCGCACTGGGGTTGATTGATGATCGGGAGTGCAAACAGAGAACCGCTGATACCATGATTAGTGAGAGTAAAGGTTCCCCCTTTTACATCATCAGGATCCAGTTTCTTCGAGCGGGCACGATTTGCTAAATCGTTAACTGCGCGCGCCATCCCTAACAATGACAACCCATCTGCGTCTTTGATAACGGGCACGATGAGCCCTCTCTCGCCTAGCGAAGTTGCCATACCAACGTTGATATCTGCACGGATGAGCAAACCCCCATCCGTCCAGGTTGAATTGACATTTGGGTAAGCCTTTAGCCCCGCCACAATGGCTTGCATGAAGTAAGCTGTAAAAGTAAGTTTGATGCCATCTTTTACAAAAGTCGCTTTGTTGGCTTTGCGATGGGCGACAACACGAGACATATCCACTTCCATCACAGTCAACACATGCGGCGAAGTGTGCTGGCTCATCACCATGTGTTCGGCGATCTGCTTGCGAATGGTAGTGTGTTTGATAAGTTGATCACCTACCGCGGGATTGACCCTCGGAGTTGGAGCAACTGTCGTTGATGTTCCACTTCTTTCGATAAAAGCTACCACATCCTTCTTAGTAACTGATGTTACGCGGCTTTGAGCAGTTGGAGTTCATCATAAGCACTTCT
>CAZCPP010000561.1:0-2448 GCA_964500655.1 uncultured Anaerolineaceae bacterium
GCTGGAAATTACCGATCTGGGTAGTACAAATGGCACTTTTGTCAACCGTCAGAAGATATCTGCCCATCGACCGTATGCGTTGAAGAATGGGGACACTATTTCGATTGGAAAGATCCAGTACGTTGTGAATAACGGAAAAGAAAATAGGTGAATTATGGCTGAAGAAACTCAAATCATTCCATCCGAAGATGCCAATCCGGTTCCTGACGAATCCATTAATGCTGAAACCCTCATGGCCGCTGGAGATGCGTTATCAAAATCCATGTTGTTCACGTTACGGCGCGATTACCTGGATGATTCCGTGTTTGAAAATGAACTTGTCCAATTGTTACCTGATATGCCGCCACAGGAACAGGACATTGCGTTTTTTGAGTTGGAACAAGTTGGAAAACCCGTAAATGAAAATCCTCAAGAATTCATCAAGGCAATCCAAACAACTCTGGCGGCCTGCCACGATCCCCGTTATCGACTTGTATTTATGATTAGCAGCGATGGGTTGCGAAATTGTATATTTATAGGGGTCAGTGCCCGCACAAGTGGCACTCAACCAAAGATATTTGCAGAACAATTAGGCCAATTCTTGTGCTCGAATTGGCCTGGAACGCGCGTACGTAATATAACGGATTACAAGCGGATAGTGAATCAGGTACATGTTCCACTGAGCAAATATCGTTACGCGAGAGCTTTCACAGGGATCCCCTCGACCAAGACCAGTGGAAAGCCCAACGAATACCCGCAAAGCCTGGATCGCTTCATGCGAGGCTTGCGAGGGAAACCTTATGTGTATCTAGTAGTTGCAGAACCTATGCCAGAAAAGACGGTCGGAGAAATTGTAACCACTTGTCAGACTCTGTCTGGGCAGGTTCACGCATTTACCAAAGCAACCATCCAGCGCAGTCAAACTTCAGGCATATCGAAAACAACCACAAAAACAGAGGGAGACACTACTACAGAAGGCACAACCAGGGGTACTACTGATAGTAAAGCTACCAGCAAAACCAAAGGCGTGTTGGGAACTTCGTTCGATAAATCTGCCAGCGCTGGCAAAGGGTTGAAGGCTGTCGGGCTGGCTGGGTTATCCGGTCTACTGCTGGCAACCGGCGGACCCTTTCTGCTCTCTGGCATGCTGGGCATGTTCGGACAACTCTTGCCATCAACCGGTTCATCAGACACAACCGGAACAACTACATCCGATTCAGAATCCGTGAGTCGTTCATCCAGTCTATCCACAGGGGAAGCTGCATCCAGCGGGGAATCGCTCTCATTCGGCCAGGAATATCTCAATAAACATGCCGAAGCCTGCATAAAACTGCTCGATAAAACAGTTGATCGTTTTGAAATTGCCAGAGCCCAAGGCTGCTGGAATGTTGGCGTCTATTTAATCAGCAATCAAAGCGAATCAGTTACCCAGGCCCAGGCACAATTCAAGGCCCTGGTCAGCGGCGAAAAAAGCACATTTGAGCCAATCCGGGCGCACGATCTCGGAAAGATCTGGGATGGGCAAATCCAGGTTTCTCTTGATGCTTTCCAGCAACCTCCCTTACGGCTTTTTGCACCACAAAACGGGGAACAATTGCACCATCCACTGGGAGAATACTTTGAAAATTTGACCACCCCGATGAATACTGAGGAATTATCGCTCCTGGCAAACTTGCCTTTGCGTGAGATGCCTGGCATACCGATGCAGCCAGCAGCCTTCTTCAGCCTAAATCCGCCGACGCCAGATTCATCCACGCCAGGCTTGCAACTGGGGCAAATTCTGGAAGGCGGGGAGGAAATCGGTGATCTCAATTACGAGATCGACACAGACACACTGACCCGCCATGTTTTCATCACCGGAATCACCGGCAGTGGAAAATCCAACACTTGCCGAAGATTAATTGAAGACATGATGAAACAAGGAAAGAATTTTCTGGTTATTGAACCTGCCAAAGACGAATATGTTCAGCTGGCACTGGCGTATAACAAAGCCAAAACCTTTGATCGGGAAATTGCAGTCTACGTCCCCGGCCGCACGCACATGGGTAAAACCCCACTGGAACAATTACAACTCAATCCCTTCGATATCGTTCGCATCCCCGGAGCTACTTCCCAGGCCATGCCCCATCTGGATCGCTTGAAGTCCATCTTCAACGCCAGCTTCCCTATGTATGAGATTTTGCCTGTGATTTTGGAAGAATCGATGGTTGATCTTTACAACAGCCAGGGTTGGTTGGAAGACGAACTCCCTCCAGATGAAATTCAATGCCCAACTTTGAGTCAAATGCATGATCGGTTGACCGGCCTGATCCGTAGCAAGGGTTATGAGGAACGCATCACGCTCAACATCACGGCTGCGATGAAAACCCGCATCAGCAGTCTGATGCGAGGCTGGAAGGGGAAACTCTTCGATCACCCGAATTCCACGCCCTGGCCCGAGCTTTTCGACCGACCGGTTGTGATTAACCT
>CAZCPP010000562.1:0-2434 GCA_964500655.1 uncultured Anaerolineaceae bacterium
GATTGTTGCAGTGCCGACCCCACTCCCCGAAGGTTCAAACGCCAGCATCACTTCATAATATGTGACATCGCGCAAGAAGCTGCCACTCACTCTGCCCCCATTTGAGATGGTGGTTACCCATTCCCAGCAGCCGCTTCCGCAATAAGCGCCTCCTTCTTCTGACGGTAAATATGATCCGTCACGGTGTAGAAAATACGTGTATTGGATAGAACCTGACCAATCCATATAACCAGTGTCATGCGCCTGATCGTATGTTCGTCCTTCTGGTAAAGCAATAGCGGCGCGTACAGACGTGATCGGTACGACAAAGGTCAATATAATTGCCAGAATAATAAGAGAAATGATCAGAGAACTTCTTCTTGACATTGTGCCTCCATCTCCCTTGGTAAAACCAGGGCCAATGACTTGCCCCGGTCGGGTTCGAGAAATCTCCAGTTCACAATTTGCCCGGCTTTGTATTTGACCAGCACTCCCAGCAAAGGAGCGTCGTCGTCCAAAACTTTCAGCGCGCTTCGTAGCACGCCTACGGCTTTAGCGTTATCCAGGCTGCCGAAAGAGAATGACTGTGCCAAAAATGCCTTCAAGTTCTTCACAAAACGCCAGCTTACGATCTGTTCGCATGGTTCATCAACCACTTTGATCAATACAAAGATCTTGGGAAGTTCGACCATTCCGGCCAGCGTTGTGAGCAGGGATGTCAGTGCTTCCTGGGCGTTATCTGGTTTATCAAAGACAAAAATACTCATGGCCTCTCCTGCTGCGGAAAATAAAAAAGGCGCGTTCCCTTCCCACAGGGAACACACCTCGTCTTGCACAATATTGCCTTTGCAGTCTCGCCGCTCTTGCTGGCTCTTAGGCAACCACGTCAATCAAGATTTTATATGACGTTGATAGAATTGTCCACTTACGTTTTGGTACGTATATATACATCCAGGTACGTTTATATACATCCAAGTCATTGCATTTTTGAAAGATGGCACGCTTTACGGTATATATTCCCTGGGAATCAGATCTCCAGATCCCCCTTTGGTTCAGCCGATATTTGCAACGATCCAAGAATTTAACCTGTATGAACTAGCATGATACTCTTCCTTATAATTTGTTTCACCTCACAAATCCGGGCGGAGGACCGAAGTTGCCAGCACAGCGACACATATGGACCATAGTGTTGCAACCATGATGAAATATGATGCGCTGGAAGGAGGCGATGTGCTGGTCACTTCGGAGAAAATCTAAGCCTTGAATCTGATTCCCATGTGATGTCCGAATAATACCATTGGCTTCGAATTACCGGTCGATGGGAGATTTAACAGCTCCAGCACCGCGTTGGAGGACATGTGTATAGATCATAGTAGTTTTGACATCTTTATGCCCCAACAATTCCTGTACGGTGCGAATATCGTAACCGTTTTGGATCAATTGGGTGGCAAAGCTATGACGGAAAGTATGGGGAGAAACGGACTTTGTCAAGTCTGTGGCAAGCACAGCCTGCCGGACAGCTTTCTGTACAACAGTGGCATCGAGATGATGACGCTTCGTGTGTCTTGTGTTGGGATCTAAGGAACGATTCGTGGACGGAAAAACATATTGCCACGAGAATTCTTTGGGGGCATTGGGATATTTTTTAGCCAGTGCATAGGGAAGTGAGACTTCGCCAAAACCTTCTTTCAAATCTTTTTTATGAATCAAACGAGCAATTTCAATCTGTGATTTCAAATCTGACATAAGCGAATCAGGTAGAACGGTCGCTCGATCATTCTCGCCCTTCCCATCCCGGACCATGATCTGATGATTTGCAAAATCCAGGTCTTTAATGCGCAAACGCAAACACTCGGAAATTCGGAGGCCACTCCCATAAAGTATTTGTGCAACCAATTTTGTTGTGCCGCTCATTTTGTTAATCACTATCATCGCTTCCTGATGAGAGAGCACGACTGGCAAGCGCTTGGGGCGTCGCGAACGAATAATATCTGATGGAAAAACAATTTCTTTTTGGATGATATTTTTGTACAAAAAGAGAATAGCGCTGAGTGCTTGGTTTTGTGTAGAAGCCGCAACTTTGCGTTCGTTAGCGAGGTAAGTAATGTATGCTTGCACCTCATCCGCACCCATTTCGTTGGGATGTCGCTTTTCATGGAACATTATGAAACGCTTTATCCAGTCGATATAAGTCTTTTCGGTGCGATATGAGTAATGCATTGTGCGGATGGTTTCGCGAACTTGGTCGAGTAATTTTGGGGGTTTCGTATCCATTTTCACCTTACGAGATGGGTTGTATGCTATAATTTTATCATTCTATTCTAATCTAAGGCCGTATAACATCCTGGTAAGGGTTTTATACGATCCGTCCATAGGCAGTTATACGATCCGCTCAAACACTAGTTAGGCACACGGTGGAATGAAAATCCTTGTAACCGAAGACGACAAAAGCACC
>CAZCPP010000563.1:0-2421 GCA_964500655.1 uncultured Anaerolineaceae bacterium
AAAATTCGTGCTTCTGGATTGAAAATCATCCCCTGCGCGAAGCGCTTAGTTCAATGCTTATTTTGTTTACATATATCGAAAAATGTCGTTCTGGGTAATGTCGCTAAATAAATCAGGCTTGAAAAAGGAAAAAAGTTTCAAAATTCCTGAAAGTGGATTGATGGTTCCAATGTCCAATTTTATGGAATGGATCGATAAAAATGATGCAAAATGGAGGGAATTATGCTATAGTTTATTGAGTTCCGCCACAACCATCTTCCCCTGGGGTGGAAATGTTGGCAAAATTTATTAGACGTGGAATTTCGGTATAAGTTGATGCATCAGTGATCCTGAACTAACCCACTGATGCCTTCCCAATCAAAAGGAGAATGCCATGAAGAAAAAAGATTTTATGTTCGTTGGGATTGTCGCCGTGTTGGCACTGGCGCAGTTGGCTTGCTCATTGACCTCAAAACTGAATCCGCTGGAAGTGGAGGAAGCACTTTCGCCCCAGCCGCCTCATGTTGAGCAATCCGCGCCCACTCCCAATCCGGAGGAATCCCAGGGAGAAAACCAGTCCCCCGAATTTTGCAAAGAGACCTTCAATGCCAATGCCAATATTGCCAACGGGCAAACCTATGCACCAGATGAGAATTTTCAAGTCGTCTGGACGATAAAAAACACTGGGGAATGTGCTTGGAGCGCCGATTACACCATGAACTTACTGGGAGGTGATATCAACACTGCTGAAAGCCTGCTGCCATTGGGAACTGCTGTAGCGCCGGGAGGAACCGCGACCCTCAGTGTAGATATGCAAGCTCCCTCACAACCGGGGCGTTATATCTCAATCTGGAAGATGCAAAACGCCCAGGGGCGTGAGTTTGGTCAGGATGAGCCGCCCAACAGCCCCCTACGGGTGGCTATCAAGGTGCTCTCTTCAGGACAAGGTAATCAGGGCGGCAATCCCACGCCTGTGCCGGAAGAGAATGCCGATATGCTGATCTCCGGCAGCGACCAAACCCTGTTGGATGGTCAGTGTTTTGACCTCAATACCGGTAGCGAAGTGGATTGTAGCGACTCAGCCGCAGATATTATGTACCAGTTTTCCCCAATCCAAAGTGGCAAGATCCTTGGACAGAACAACGTCCACCTAGCAAACAACCGCGATGACGAGCCAGATAAAGCGGACTGTGAAGCTGAGCTGTATCCTCCCTTTGGGCACTCGGCCCTCGAAGATAAGTTCTTTTGCTTCCAGATCAGCAGTATCATCAATACCACCTACGGTTGGATACGAGTAGAACGCTTCGACCAGGACGGTATTACCTTCGATTTCTTGACCTTCAAAGCCGATCAGCCTGAGATGCAACCCATCAACCCCAACGTACTCATCCAAAACCAAGGAGAGCAAGTCACCATGCTGGTTGATGAGTGCTACGATCTGCACAATGGCAGCGTGATTGACTGTTCTGAGCCCTTTGCCATCTTTACATATCACCAAGCCACCATGAAAAGCCCGCAAGTGATGAGGATTAATGGATTGGATCCCTCGATAAGTTTCGCTGCCGCAGTGAGCACAGAACCCTCCAAAATGGATTGCGAAGCCGCCGTGGGGAGCGGGAGGACGGTTATTTGGCCTCTGGAGGATACTGCTTATTATTGCTATGCATACACTCCCGGCATGGTCACTTATGTCGGCTGGCTGCGCCCGACTGATCATGATACCAACGGTATAACGTTCGATTACCGCACTTGGGATGCGGCGCCATAACAGCGTATGCAGTCTAGAAGGCGAAGAGACCGAAAATTTCAAATGCATTCGGTCTCTTTGTTTTAATTTTTTGCCATTCGCCAAATTCGTCCCACCCCTAATTAACAAATTCTCGGTAATAATTCTCCCGCAGGCAGATCAACCACGCGCGAGCCGCCGATAGCGGTCTTCGCCACCACCAGGCCGGGGTGTGCTTCCGTGACTGTGCCGATGATGGCGGCATCTGCCCCATATTGATGATTGTGCATCATATCCAGCACCGCGTCTGCAGCTTCAGGGGCGACGATGGCGACCAATTTCCCCTCGTTGGCGATGTAGAAAGGATCCAGTCCCAGCATCTCGCAGGCGGCGTTGACGGCAGGGTTGACCGGCACCTTCATCTCTTCAAATTCGATTCCCACTTTGGATACATCTGCCAATTCATTCAGCACGGCTGAAAGCCCGCCGCGGGTTGCGTCGCGCAGACAATGGATCTCTTTTGTTACGTCGAGCATCTCTGCGATCAGGCCGTGTAATGGGGCAGTATCGCTGATGATCTGGCTTTCAAATTCCAGGCCCTCACGTTTGGACATGATCGCCATGCCGTGATCGCCCATCGTTCCGCTCCTAGATATTTCAACCTAACGGATTAAGGGTTGATGCGGCGGGAAGTGAGAAAGTGGACAGGAAGGCGA
>CAZCPP010000564.1:0-2413 GCA_964500655.1 uncultured Anaerolineaceae bacterium
CTATTGACTACTCTCCCTGTTCCACCTGTCAACATTTGATAGGGAGACTATCTATTTTTTATTGGCATGGTTTTCAGTAGCGTACTCACGGCATGTTCGTTGCCGTTTTTGCAAACATTTCAACTTGAATCCGCTACAGCTACTCCCAGTCCAACAGAAACCGCAACGAGAAAACCTACTCCCACAAAATTGGTCAAACTGGCTACGTCAACACCAGAATACGCACCATTTTGTGAAACAGGTACCACGAGCGATCCGGCGCCTCCACAATGCGAACTCCCTATTGCCGAACAAAGTAGCTCATATTGCCAAAAAAAAGTACCCACAAATCTAATCTTGGCAAATCAAGGTGCGACTTATGAAGTACTAAATGAGGGCTTTAACTGCTCAGATGCCGGCATGAAAGATGGCAAGCAAATCATTGCCTGTACTGGGCCTATGGCGCAATCTTTTGGACTCAGGATTTGTGATCCGGCCTGTGCTATACCAACAGTTGAGACAAACATAACGCAATGTCCCAAAGATTTCATCTATAACAGCCAACAAGGATGCTGCACCCAAAACTTTCCGGAAACTGATCATAATTGTGTGATTCTAAAACTAAAAACCACAAGTTGTACGACAGATTGTGCACAGTATAAAAAAAAGAAGGCTTGCCAAAACAACTCTTATGCCTGCGAATGGAACGAAACAACTTTAAAGTGTCAAATGAGAAAATAATTGAAATATAACTTTTTCTGCTCAGTCAATTCAACCTCAATAATATAGTTGCTCTCGTAGTACAATCAACCTATCTTCTTCATAAAGGTTTCTAATGAACATGCCCTCCTTTGACGGCTGGACTTGCCCCTTACCCTTAAAAAATTATCCGACTATCGTGATGGGACATGGTGCGGGTGGCAAAATGATGAACGATCTGATCCAGCACTTGTTCGCATCTGAATTCCATAACGACTTGCTTGCGCAATTAGGCGATTCTACTTCCCTGGATATGACCTCGTTTAATGGTGGTCAAATAGCTTTTTCCACCGATTCGTTTGTCGTCAGCCCGTTGTTTTTCCCAGGAGGTGACATCGGTGAACTGGCCATCAATGGCACCGTCAATGATTTGGCGATGAGTGGCGCAAATCCGCTTTTTCTTTCAGCTGGATTTATTCTCGAAGAAGGCCTGGAGATGGAAACATTAGCTCGCATTTCAGCTTCGATGGCGCATGCTTGTGAACAGGCAGAAGTGCAAATCGCAACGGGTGACACCAAGGTCGTAAATAAAGGGCATGGCGACGGTGTCTACATCAACACATCCGGTATTGGGATCATTCCAACTGGGATAGATATCGCTCCGCAAAATGCGAAGCCCGGTGATGCCATTATCGTCAGCGGAACCATGGGAGATCACGGCATCGCCATTATGTCGGTTCGCGAGGGCTTGGGATTCGAGAGTGAGATCAAATCGGATACTGCCCCCCTAAATGGCATGATTGAGGAGGTGTTGGCAGTTACTAAAGACATTCACTGTCTGCGCGATGCTACCCGAGGCGGACTCTCAGCGGTGCTCAATGAGTTGGCGGTTGCATCAGATGTGGGTATCGAATTCGAGGAAGACAAGGTGCCTGTACACCCAGCCGTTAATGCAGCCTGTGAGATGCTCGGATTGGACCCCTTTTATATCGCTAACGAGGGTAAATTGGTGGCATTTGTACCGGAAACACAGGCCGAAGACATGTTAATGGCTATACGAAAGAACGAATATGGGGAAGATGCCGCAATTATCGGACATGTTGTTGATGACCACCCCGGAATGGTGGTGGCTAAAACTGCCCTGGGTACCTCGCGCGTGGTGGATTTACCTGCCGGGGAGTTGTTACCCAGGATTTGCTAACAATTTTTTATGGCAATTCCAACGTCTGTGATTCCATCAATATATCAGGTACATCCCACCCCTTTTGATCCATCAATTTGATAAGGGCACGGCGGAAGAACATTTTCACATCATACGAAAGCCATACTCAAAAAAAGCCTTTTACTCGCCACAAGCACTTCATAACTACCCGTGCCCCGCGCCCTCCAATTGCATATACTTTATAATGCCAATGGAGAAATAATCAATTGCTCCAATGTCCTATCAATGGCATATGAGGGTCCCCCAAATGTCCAAAATAGCTAACTGGATTAGTAACTTCCCCTTACAAATTTGAGTAGGTATTTTCATCAATATCGAATTATGTGTGTTCATTCCAGCCAAATTTCGGAATGGAAGGAAATTTTATTGTCTATGGGTTCAATTTGAACTATACTCTGGTTGCTGATATTTGTATGGGTTGAGAATTTATGGGTGAAATTTAGGTGCCAAGCAGTTCTAATAGTAAACTACTATCGACTGGAAGTCGATAGCTTTGTATGTCGAATGAAATTC
>CAZCPP010000565.1:0-2170 GCA_964500655.1 uncultured Anaerolineaceae bacterium
AATACCGGTTCTCTGGGGATGGGGATTGCCAAGGGCAAAGGCATGGCTTTTGCCAAGCAGCTTCAGGGTTATGGCGGTCGCGTATATGTGATGACGGGTGATGGCGAGTTGCAAGAAGGGCAGATCTACGAATCGCTGCAAACAGCCATCCACCAGGGAATCACTAATCTGAATGTGATCGTCGATCATAATAAACTGCAGTCCGACAAACTGGTCGATGAGATCATTCATTTGCAGGATTTGGAGAATAAGTTTGCGGCTTTCGGCTGGCACGTGGCCCGGTGTGACGGCCATGATTACAAACAGTTGGAAGCTGTTTTGTCTGATTTCAAAACGATCACAGATAAACCCAAAATCCTCATTGCCGATACCATCAAGGGGCGCGGGGTTTCCTTTATGGAACATCCTGCTGCCCTCGAAGATGGAGGTGGCCTTTACCACTGGCATTCGGGAGCGCCGGATGATGAGTCATTTAGGAAAGGGCATCAAGAGATCATTGAAGGGATCGAATCACGTTTCGCTGAATTTGGTCTGCCGAACCTGGTGTTGGAAACAATCCCAGAGAAAGACACTGCTCCCAGTGGGGTAACCCGGGAATATGTCGCCGCTGAGTACGGTCAGGCATTGGTGGATTTAGCTGCGGAACGAGATGACCTAGTGGTGCTGGATGCTGATCTGTCGGCAGACTGTCGCATCCGCGATTTCGAATATACATACCCGGACCGGTTTATCGAGAACGGGATTGCCGAACAAGATATGGTATCCATGGCCGGCGGCTTGGCACGCCAGGGATTGCTGCCAGTTGTCAATACCTTTGCGGCATTTCTGGCCGCCCGTGCCAATGAGCAAATCTACAACAATGCCGGTGAGGAAACCAAGATCATTTATGCCAGTCACTATTCAGGCTTGATACCCGCGGGCCCGGGGCTGTCTCACCAAAGCATCCGTGATATTTCTCTCTTTGGTGCTCTGCCCAATGTCGAGATCCTGCAGCCCTGCAACGGCGCTGAGGCACGCATGGTCACCAAATACTGTGTCAATGAGGCAACAGAGAACTGCGTCATCCGTTTGATCATATCGCCTTCGCCGCGTGATATCCAATTACCTGGTGATTATAAATTGGAGCATGGTCGAGGCGTGGCGCTGTCCGATGGAAGCGATGGGATCCTGTTCTCTTACGGCCCGGTCATGCTGCACGAAGCACTGGTCGCATCGGAGATTCTTGCTGCGAAGGGTTACTCCCTTAAAATTGTCAATATGCCCTGGCTCAACCGCGCAGACCCGGATTGGCTGGCCGAGATCGTTGAACCTTTTAACAATATCTTTGTTCTGGAAGACCACGCACCGGTGGGCGGGCTGAGTGATCACCTATTGAACGTATTGGTTTCCAGGCATATTTTGGGGGATCGCGTCTATCAGTGCTTTGCTATCGAAGGGTATCCGGCCTGGGGAACGCCACATGAAGTGCTGAAATTCCATGGGGTAGATGGCGCTTCGTTAGCTGAGAAGATCACTAATTCCTGATTCCCGGCTGCTGATTCTTCCTTGTCTCAAAATATGCGACAGTCTATGGAGAACTTTAGCCCAAATTCACTTCAATATCCAAGTTTGGAACTAAGAAGGATATAAGAAGGATCCAAGAAGGATGAAGTGGCCTATCCCTTAGAAATTATCTGAAAAGACCCCAGGGGTTTCTTAAAGTCGCTATTACCACTGAAACAACAGGCTGTGAAACTCCTTTTTAGAATGAATGATGGAAAAAATCCCTGGGGTCTGGCCGGTAGAATCTACTTTTCAGAGCTTTCTTGGATTGCCTGCCTATGCATTGCGTGATAGAATAGTTGGTGTTATAATGCAAATTGCAATATACAGAATTGTATTGCTGAAATATCTACCAGCTTATTGAGATGCATGAAGGAGGCATATCATGGCAAAAGTCAAATTGAACCCAATTTTAGAGCAGTTAAGTGGAAAAGTGGGAGACCTGGTCTTCAAACGCTACGGGGATGAAGTGATTATCTCTCAGAAACCAGATTTATCTGGTATCGAGCCATCTCCGGCCCAGGTTGAGGTGCGTGAGCGTTTTCGTCAGGCTGCCCTTTATGGCAAAATGGTTATGGCAGATCCAGAAACCAAAACATTGTATGAAGAAGTAGCGACCGCTAAGGGT
>CAZCPP010000565.1:2180-2397 GCA_964500655.1 uncultured Anaerolineaceae bacterium
AAGCCCCTGTTTTCCTTGACCGTGGCTGACTTTTTCAACGCTCCCTCAGTGGATGAAGTCGATCTATCCGGTTATACTGGTGCCGCGGGTGATGAAATTATCGTTCTGGCCAGCGATGACTTCGATGTGCTGGGCGTAGGCGTAACTCTGACAGATGTTGATGGTAACGCCATTGAAAACGGCGATGCTGTTGAAACCCCAGTAAACAGCGGCCGCT
>CAZCPP010000566.1:0-2385 GCA_964500655.1 uncultured Anaerolineaceae bacterium
CTGTAACTCAACAAACTCACAAAAACTTGAGTTTTTAGACGTGAACGACTACTGTCGTGTCACGTCTCAAATGTCATATCACTTTTTCGTCCACCTATGTGATTTAACGACAAACAGGGATGAGCATTGCGTCGTTTTACACATGACATGACACTAGGTCATCCCACCTCTTGGGCATATGTGGTGTTTCCCGATTAAGCCATCTCTGTGTATCACGCGGTGCATTATCCGAGAATATGAGATAGCATTCAGATCGTTGCCCCGCTCTTCCCGCCCGCCCGCATTGCTGATAATATGGCTCAAGTGATTGGGGCATCATGTAATTGATGACATAGTTCAGTTGTTCGGTATCAATACCTACGCTTACCGCAGTATTTCCGAAAAGCATCTGAATAGCTCCCCGCTTGAACAACGACAGTGTTTTATCTTTGTAATTGCCCCATTCTCTGTTGTTGAAACCCGAATCCTTCGGGGGGCTGCCAGTGTATATTCCATAGCGACAGTCGGCATCCGCCGACCCGTTTAGAATGGTACGAACATGACTGCCAGCATCTCCTACATATTGTCCAAAGAGCTCCCAGAGTTCCTTCACTGTATATGCAAAGATGATTCCATGCGCGTCAGTATCCAATTGTTGCACATTCAGTCTTCGTGCAATCGCGACCATTACCTGTTTCACCATCTCGCCCTTGTCTGTACTGGGACATGCTACAAGATTGAAATGAAGCTCTGGTCGATCAAACGTATCAGGGCGTATTATTGCTTCAAGATCTCGAATCCCAAGTTCGCGTTTCAGATCAATCAGGACGAGTTGCGAAGCTGTTCCTGTAAGTGCAACTAATACGGGTGTTTTTCCCTGAAATGTGCAGTAGTCACGGAAATTCTTTTCAAGAGTCAAATATGATGGCCTAAAATCATGTCCCCACATAGAAACGCAATGTGCTTCATCTATTACTGCATAATTTATGTATATGTCCGCAGCATTGAGCGCACGCATAGATGAACGGAAACTCGGACGCAACAGACGCTCAGGAGACAGAAACACAATGAGATTTTCAGCGAGAAGTGCCGCAATGTTTTGATCATGAAGACCTGCGCCAGCGTGCCACGCCAAAACACGATCAATTCCATGTTGCTCAGTCAAGCTTTGCACTTGATCTTTCATCAGGGCAACAATTGGATCCACGACAAGGGTCGTTCCGGGCGTTAGTAATGCTGCCAGCTGATAGCAAAGAGACTTTCCTGCACTGGTTGGAAGCAACCCTATTGTGGACTTTTGGGAAAGGACATTTCGCAAGATAGGTCCCTGTCCTGGCCGGAGCGCATACTTTCGAAAAAAGTCCTGAACAAATGAATTTAAGACATCTTCCGTACCTGAATTCCAGTCAATGGGGCGAGTCTGAGCACGATATCCAAAGCGTACCGGTCTGTTGTGAGCTGAGGTTTGCCGGACACTACCCACGAGTGTTTCTGTATTGAAATCGGTTGCCGTTAGTCGGTTGCATTTGATGGCAACATCTAAGATCAGATCAAGGGAAAGCCCTGCAAATGTTTCGCATTCTTGCGCCGAAACATCTAGCTGTTCGATGCCACCAAAGTTGTAGTCTGGGTTTCGCTGAACGAATAGTTGAACTTCAGGAAGACCATTGTCTATCCCGTACAGCGTGGATAGTCGAGACAACCGGTCAAAAAAAGATGCCAACGATAATTCTGCGCATTGAAGGTCGCGCTCAATGACGCCTATGCGAATCTCTTGTTTATGTAGAAGACCCTGTCGTAGAAAAAACTGAAGCAGCAAACGTTCTACCCGTGTAACAAGTGATGGCAACAGGAAAAGATAGTTGGCCGCCATCTGCTTGGCCGTGCGTGTTTCTGAACGGGCCAAATATTGGGATGCACCTGTTTCATCAAGGTGGCGTTGTATATCTTCGTACAGCTGCGAAGCTTTTATGTCGCTATTCCTTGGGCGGAGGGTTTTGATTCCGACTTTCTCGAAGGCGCTATCCCGTCTCCGATCAAGTGTAATTTGGCGAGCATCGTCATGATCTCCAGGCTCCAGCAGGAGTCTGCTTCCGTTCGGAAAACTAAACAGAAAGTCTGCTCTTTGTGCTGTGAATGCTACGGCATCTCTTTCGTTCAGAATTGTCGCTATATCTGCTTGCGGTTCTGTGCAGTTAGCAAGTTTTGCACCAAAGCGGTTCAACAACTCCCTGAATAAGTCCCTTTCATTCTTGGGGTTTTCTGGATCGAAGGAAATTTCGGAAATATGCCCTGACCATGGATCAACCACGTCTGTGAATGTTTCATAGTATTCACGCAACTGATCATCATATGAGTAGCCTATACTGCCTCGGCCTTCCTTTGATATTTCTGTGATATTAAAGG
>CAZCPP010000567.1:0-2381 GCA_964500655.1 uncultured Anaerolineaceae bacterium
AGGGCCGATGCGTTGAAAGGTAGATTCGCCTAATACAAGATGGGAAAGGGCTTGGCGTATGAGCCGATGAGTGACGCGCAAGCGCCCTCTTTGTTGATTTTTGATGGAGCGGTTGTAAATCTCCAAGGGCACGGGTGCAGGTCCGGCATACTGACTGCGCTCAAGCGCTTCTCGGGCACGGGCGATCCCAGCACCTGTGATGGCATATTGATAAGCTCCCTCTCCAAGACCCATTTGCGATGATTTGACCTCGACAAATTTTTCACGCTTGAGGGCATTTAAGATTTGGTCAGATACACCAGCAAAAGGTAACGCTACGGCTTCCGCAATTTGAAATCCGGTCAGATAGCCCTGAAAATACAAAACTTTAAGAACCAAATCCTGGAGCCACAATTGAGAGAGCCCAGTATCTGTAACTTTTGTGATGGGTGGGGGAACGTAAGAACCCTTTTGAGTCGGGGGGTTTAGTTGGCCAGTTTGTGGATCTATTATGCTCATACTTATCTCCCATCAGGGAAGAGTTCGACCATGTGCCTGAAAGGATTATAGCATGGGATAGTTCAGAAGATTGTTTGAATTGCGGTATAATCCTCCGCATGAAATTGACCGTTCTTATTCCCGTTTACAATGAAATTCACACAATTCGAGAAATTTTAAAGCGCGTTCAAAACACCGGTTTGGCTGACGAAATCTTGCTGGTCGATGATGGTTCTGTCGATGGGACGCGTGATATTCTCGAGGAGCTAAATGGTCAGGGACCCATAAAGGTTATCCTACACGAGAAGAATCAAGGAAAGGGAGCTGCCGTCCGGACTGGGATCAAGAATGCCTCCGGAGATGTGCTGCTCATCCAGGATGCAGATTTGGAATATGACCCTAGGGATTACCCCAAACTTTTGAAACCACTCGAAGAAGGTTTATCCGATGTGGTTTATGGCTCGCGTTTCCTTGGCGCTCCTCGTCGAGTAGCTATGTTCTGGCATATGGTGGCCAACAAGCTGCTAACCCTGATGACCAATATCCTCTACAACACAATCCTCACGGATATGGAAACTGGCTACAAAGTGTTCCGAAAAGAAGTTATCGCGGATATCCCCCTGCATGCCAAACGCTTTGAGTTCGAGCCCGAGTTTACAGCCAAAATCCTGAAGAGGGGCGTGCGCATCTTCGAAGTGCCGATTTCCTTCAACCCTCGCGATTATGAAGAGGGGAAAAAGATCGGCTTGAGCGATGCCTTCGAAGCGGTTTGGGCTTTGATCAAATATCGTTTTGTTGATTAGGGCAATCTGAATGGGTATCACGGTAGAAAACCGTGGAGTATCCAAATGTGTCATTCTGAGCGACGACAGGAGCGAAGAATCTCCGAGTTTGTCACATAAAGAGCAAGATTCTTCGTCGTTTCACTCCTCAGAATGACAGCTTTATGGTAGATTTCAGTGTCCACGTTTAAGTACCGTCCTACCGTGACCTCTGTGGTTCGCATTTTTTGCGAAAAGCATATTCGTGAAATTCGTAGAATTCGTACTCATTCGTGATTAAACCTTGGAGATTCCGTGTACCGATATCGTTCAACATTTCTCTACATTGCTCTCATATTGGTATCCCTGCTTGGTCTGGTTGGGTTGACCTGGGCGAATTATCGTTTTTCAGTTCAGAATCCAGGCGGTAATGATTTTTTGGCCCGCTGGATGGGCGCCCGCATGTGGTTGATGCGAGGTATTAGCCCTTATGATGAACGTGTCAGCTTAGCCACCCAAGAGACAATTTATGGTCGTCCCGCTGATGTTTCCAAGGGGGAAGATATCGGTCACTTTGTCTACCCGCTTACCTCGATGGTTTTCTTTGGCCCCTTTGGATTGCTGACCTACCTCCCAGCGCGTGCTTTGTGGATGACCCTTCTAGAGTTGAGTCTGGCAGGTTTAGCGATTTTGAGTGTAAGGGTGGCTCGTTGGACGTTATCTCCCGTCCGAGTAGCTGTGATGATCTTGTTCAGTGTGCTTTGGTATCATGGCGCTCGCACCATAATTATTGGCCAATTTGCCGGCATTGAAGCCTTGCTGCTTGTAGGGGCATTGCTGCTCATTTATACAGAACAGGATGGATTCGCAGGATTGTTATTAGCTTTATCTACTACCAAACCCCAAATGGCCTATCTGATCATCCCATTTATTCTGATATGGGCATATTCTCGTCGCCGTTTCAATATCTATTGGGGATTCTTCGGCAGCTTGTTGGTGTTATTTTTAGTTTCGCTGTTTTTTATTCCCAACTGGCCGATGCAAATGATCTGGCAGTTGATGGAATATCCCAGTTATACCGAGCGTATCGGATCTCTGCTTTATATAATTTCAGGTTCCATCCCGGGGATTAGCGTACAGCTA
>CAZCPP010000568.1:0-2371 GCA_964500655.1 uncultured Anaerolineaceae bacterium
GAGAGGAGTTGAAAATATTAATTATTGGGATTGGTGGAAGCATATATATATATTTATGCCTTTCAATTCCATCTAGCGTAATGAAGGTCTTTGTTGTGTACGGAAGATTGTCCCGCCAATTAGTACCATTATTTATAATTGCATCTACTTATGGCTTATTACAACTAATGAAGAAAGGAAAGTTTGCTAAGCAATTAGCTTTAGGAATAATAATAATAATTTGTATTCAAGCGGTGATTAATTTTCGTAGTTCCTTTCAAATCATCTATCCAAGAGAATTTATTGAAAGGGCTCAGGAGCAATATCCAAGATTTAAAATGTCGATAAAAAGGACAAATTCAGGAGCACCTTTTATTTGTAAATATTATAAGTTTGTCGCAAAAAATATCAAGTTTATTTTCCCCTTACCAGAATCCTTACCAACTGCTCCGGAAAACGTTCTATTATCCGCATCACATCCTATCAACTTTTTACCATATCAGTACGAAGGGAATACACCTGATGAAAGACAATCTTTTCAAAATGAGAATGTTAAAATGGAACTGCTTCGATTTGATAATGACGCTCAAATCTTTTCTGTTTTTGGGAAATTAAAAGGTTGCGTGGCCAAAAAACCATAATAACCTTTCAAGTGTTAAATACTTTTAACGAACAGCTCATTCTGCTGTAAACTCAATAAATAAATCGAGGAGGAGTATGTAATGGATCAATTCTTTGCAGAAGATTTTACTGGTGGGGAATTCGCATTTCTGGGCATTACCCATTTGATCGCGTTGCTTAGCATTATTCTCTTTAACTTCTATTTATTTCGGTACAAGGCCAAAAGCGATTCAGATCGTTCGAAGATACGCTGGACAATGGCCATCATTTTGTGGATCAATGAACTTGGCTGGCACATCTGGAACGCGTCTATCGGCCAATGGAATATCCAGACTATGATTCCTCTCCATGTGTGCAGCGTGCTAGTTTGGCTGGGGGGTGTTATGCTAGTGACTAAGAATTACACAATCTATGAATTCACCTATTTCATGGGTATTGGTGGTGCACTCCAAGCCCTGCTGACTCCTGACCTGGGTATTTATGGCTTTCCTCACTACCGCTTCTTCCAGACCTTCATTTCTCATGGCCTGATAGTCACCTCGGCCATCTACATGACTACAGTAGAAGGCTATCGCCCCACCTGGAAGTCTTTTGGGCGTATTTTCGTTGGCATGAATATTTATTTACTAATCGTATTCTTCATCAACCAAGCTATCGGTAGCAATTACATGTTCGTAGCCCACAAACCAGAAACTGCCAGCTTACTGGATGTACTACCCGAGTGGCCCTGGTATATCATTTGGTTGGAAGTCATAGGACTGCTGACTTGCCTGATTCTCTACATTCCCTTCATTATTAAAGACTGGAGAGTTAAAACGCAGCCTGCCTGATATTGGAATGGAACAATTTTTCGCCTGGGATTATCAAGGTGCACCTTTTGAACTCTTTGGACCTGCCCACATTGCTGGGTTGGTTTCGCTTCTTCTCCTGAACCTAGGGCTGCTTCTATTTATAAAGGCATCTGAGGATACCCGCACCCGAGTCCGTTTAATCCTGGCCCTCATCCTATGGGGCAATGAAATCACCTGGCATGCATGGAAAGTATTCTACGGCCAGTGGACGATCCAAAGTATGCTCCCGCTACACATTTGCAGCCTGTTGGTTTGGCTATCAGGAGCGATGCTGGTCATGCGCAGTTATCGCATCTATGAATTTGCCTATTTTCTTGGCATTGGTGGAGCTATTCAGGCGTTAGCAACCCCCGATTTGGGAATTTACGGCTTTCCTCACTTCCGTTTTTGGCAAACCCTAATCTCGCACGGGCTGATCATCGTATCAGCAGTTTTTATGACAACTGTAGAAGGTTTCCGCCCGACGTGGAAATCCATGCTGCGCACCGCCCTATGGATGAATGTTTATATGCTGGTGATTTACTTTTTCAATGCTGCAATAGGCTCAAATTACCTGATGATCAATGGAAAACCGGGCGTACCCAGTTTGCTTGATCTACTTCCCAATTGGCCCTGGTATATTCTGTGGATGGAGGCGATAGGTGTGTTAACATTTATAATTCTTTATCTTCCATTTATTTTCAAAGATTTGAAAGGACGCACACCTACTAGTGCTTGACGAAATTCAGGTTAAGAGTAGAATATATTTACCCGGGGCGATGGCGGAATTGGCAGACGCAATGGACTTAAAATCCATCGGTGGTAACACTATGTGGGTTCGATTCCCACTCGCCCCACACATGTGGGTCAAACAACGGAAAAACGCCAATAAAATCCATATTTATGGGTCATTCGGCACAAGAAAGGATTGTGCCGTTATG
>CAZCPP010000569.1:0-2363 GCA_964500655.1 uncultured Anaerolineaceae bacterium
TTGAGAAGTGCTTATGATGAACTCCAACTGCTCAAAGCCGCGTAACATCAGTTACATAAAGTTGATGAATTTTGAGTAATCGAAACATGGGTACACTACAGTTATTGGGTTCAGATTTTTACG
This sequence comes from uncultured Anaerolineaceae bacterium, assembly GCA_964500655.1. Taxonomy (GTDB): domain Bacteria; phylum Chloroflexota; class Anaerolineae; order Anaerolineales; family Villigracilaceae; genus JAABUE01. The sequence continues at coordinate 124 of CAZCPP010000569.1, forward strand.
CAGCACATAGTAAAATGACAATAACCAATAATATGGCATGTAAGTATAACTATTTTCTCACAGTTTTCCAAAAATGATTACCACAATCGGTATAATTTTTTTCTTTGACTGGCTATAAAAAATTTCTAGGGCCTCAAGAAATGATTTTCCCATGTCACTTACAATTACTTTTATGTGAAAAGCAGGCTTGAAACTTCATTAATCTTATCATATTCCGTAGGTCAAGCATCTTAGCCCTGATCAATTTGAGGAAAGACTGAGAAAAGCTCAACAAGAAGAAATCCATGCAACACAACCGAAATTGGTTGAAATAGAACATATTACCGCATTAATTAAACAGACAGAAAAGGAAGCAGGAAATATCGTAAAGGCGATGGTTAGGGCTGGTGGAATAATTCTTAACCAACTTGAAGAACAATCTAAGGAAGTAGAGAAACAGTATCAGGCATTAATCACAAAAAGAGCAGAAATTGAAGACGAAATAACAACACAAAAATTGATCTATCAAAATGTTCATAACATGCTTGAGTTTCGAGAAATTGTGTCAATAATATACAAAATCCGACATTTGAAGATAAAAGGAACTGGCTTGAACTTCTGAGGATAAATGTTGTTATTGAAAACCAAAAAGCATTAATCTCTTGTAGGATTCCAAGTAAACCAGTTGATGTTGATTTGGCTTCTTCAAATATTAACAATGTTAAAAGTAAGCGATCTTTTGAGTTTAGTATTACGGGAAATACTGGTTCAACAACACCTGCGCCTGCTCCCCTACCGGGCCGTTAAGGTCCAAATCACGCGCCTGCCTAATATGATCGCGTGCAGCCTGCCATTCATCTAACTGCAAAGCGAGGATGCCAAGATGCAAATGCGCACCCGCAAAACCCGGCTCCAAGCTGAGGGCGTGCTGTAATGCATCACCCGCTTCGTCATAACGTTCTAGCAAAGCCAATGTCCAACCCAGCGTATCCAGTGCCAGATGGTCTTCCCCGCTCAGTTCAACGGCCATTTGGGCTGCCGGTAGGCCGATCTCTTCAATTTGCAGGTTGTATCGTGCGCAAAAATCTGCCAGGGCGCGCCAGGTGCTGGGGTCTTTCGGGGCTATCTCGATGGCACGCAAATAGCTCCCCAGAGCAGCCTGCAAATCACCGCGCAGAACATAAGCTTCACCAATAGAGATTCGCCAAACGGGGTTCTCCGGATCGTACTCAGCCGCCAACAAATATTCCGCTAGTGCCTGGTCGGGACGATCACCCCGCATCCAGTACAGACCGCGTAAGCTGCGAACGATGGGGTTCTCTCGCTCCAGCGATAAGGCTTTTTCTAATTCTTTGCGCCCATTCCGCCCGAGTTGCTGCTCGGCTTCACCCAACCAGGCCCAGGTCTCGGCGTTTTCTTCGTTCGCATCAACGGCCTGGTGAAATGCTACGGTTGCCAACTGCCATTCGTTCACCAGTCCCAACCCGCGGCCAATAATCACCAGGCGGCGGGAATCGTCCGTTTCAAGTAAAGCCAGATCAAGAGTTGTTTGCAGGGTATCTACGGCTGGATCATATTCAGCATTCAAAGACGAGGCTCGGGATAATTCTTCCTGTGCGCGCTCAGGCTCAGAAATCATCAATAATTGACCCAGCCGATAGTAAGCGGCTGCGCTTGGTTCATCTTCCGTTGCTACCCAATGTTCAAGCGCCCATTGTTCCAAGGTTTGATCACCCTGTCCGTAATATGCCATACTCAGATGAGCATAAAATTTCGTGTGCGAGGGATACACATTGATGCCCGTGTTCCAGCTTACTATCGCAGTCTCGAGATCATTTGTCAGCCAATAGGATTGCCCAAGCCAATCCCAGCCACCTGCAGAAAGGGAATCATGTTGGCTTGCATTTTCAAAAAGTTTAATTGCATTGTTAAATTCCCCGCCAAAGAAATGCGCCCTGCCCGCCTGTTCCCACAAATCCACCCGCCAGGGTAACAGTTTCGCAGAGCGTTCGTATTTATTTGCTGCATCAGAAAATTCCCCAACGTCCATTGCGGCGGCGGCTTGTTCCAATCCTGCATAGCCGGTCAACACCGGGGGCGTGACGATAAGTCCGATAACGGCCATAAGGATCAGGGTACGGTAAAGAAGCGCACGCATAAGCTAATTATACCCAGGTGGGCATGTATACCCATGCGGGCATATAAAGACATAATTCACCCCAAATTTTAGTTTTCTTGAATACAAAGTGAAATTTTGCCAT
>CAZCPP010000570.1:0-2360 GCA_964500655.1 uncultured Anaerolineaceae bacterium
GAAAGAATGTCCGATCTTTTGTCCCAACTTAAGGTGATTAAGCACCGAACCAAGACTATATTTCTTCTTCCCTTCTGACGTAGCGGCCACTTCAACAGCCTCGGAAATAGCAATACCCAGTGAACCAGTACAGTCTGGATCTTTTTCGAGCATCATCCGTCCAAATTGTGTGCGGTCGGTTGGGCTGGCATAAATATCAGCGCCGTATGTCTGCATCATGACGCGGCGATAAGGCTTCTGCTGGTAAGAAACCTTAACCATATAAACTTCCAAATCCAGGTTGAAAAAATTGCAGGCTAACGATAGCGCTGAACCCCACTGACCGGCACCAGTCTCAGTCGTCAGCGATTTCGTTCCAGCAGCTTTGTTGTAATAAGCCTGTGCAATCGCAGTGTTGGGTTTATGGCTACCAGTCGGTGAGACACTTTCGTTCTTGAAATAGATATGTGCTGGCGTACCTAGTGCCTTTTCCAGGCGGATGGCTCGTACCAGTGGGGTGGGACGGTATAGTTTATAGATCTCACGCACTTCTTTAGGAATATCAATATAAGCATCGGTTGCTATTTCCTGCATAATCAGTTCCATCGGAAATAGTACGGCCAGGAAATCTGGTGTGACTGGCTCAAGCGTGCCGGGATGTAAAACAGGGGTCGGTGGAACCGGGCTTTCGGCAGCAATGTTGTACCACTGTCGGGGTAGGTCGGAATGGCTTAGATTAAATCGAGTTTGTTCAGACATGGGAACATCCATAGAATTTACAATTTTTGATTTTGGATTGAAGCTTGAAAAAACATCGATGAATAGTATGCAAAACTATATCAATCAATGTTCATTCGTTTGCTTTTGTGGTTAGAGTTCCCTTCAAGGTGGATGAAAATCAAAGTACATTTGCATCTCATTTCGTAAATATAGAATTTTAAAAAATACCGGAAATATTATTAGCGAGCACTTTCTCACTGAAAGATTGGCTGTGCAACAATCCCATCTTCTGGTGTGCTTCTTCTAGGGTTTGTTGGGCGATAAACTTGGCTTTTACCGTTCCGCTGAATAGCACCTCCAGCAACATTCTGGGTTGAGATATATACTCAGCTCGACGCTCACGCAATGGAGCAAGATAAGCATTAAGCACTTCAACCAACCGGTGTTTAACTTCAACATCGCCGATTTTGCCCTCTTGATATCGTTCTTTGAATTCCGCTACTTCGGTTTTATCGGGGTTAAATATGTCATGATAAACAAAGACCGGGTTGCCTTTCACTTGCCCCGGATCGGTGGCATGAATGCGTGAGGTATCAGTGTACATAGACATCACCTTGCGTTCTGTTTCTTCCGCTGTGTCACACAAATAAATCGCATTATCGTAAGATGTATGCATAGTACGGTTGTCCACACCGGGAAGGCGTGCCGCTTCTGAGAGCAGTGCATCGGGTTTAGGGAAAGTCTGACCGTATTTTTGGTTGAAACGTCGGGCGGTCTCACGTGCCAGTTCAATATGTGGTAATTGATCTTCACCAACCGGCACAACTTGTGCCTTGTAAATCAAGATATCTGCCGCCTGTAAAACCGGATAAGTTAACAAACCAAGCGAAGGCTGCAAATTCAGTTCCTTGATCTGTTCTTTGTAAGTGGGCACTCGCTCCAGCCGTGCAACCGTCGTTAGCATGCAAAACAGCAACGTGAGTTGCGCGTGTTCAGGGACAATGGATTGCAACACAATGGTAGAGCGTTGTGGATCGATCCCTGCTGCCAGCCATTCGGCCAACATATTTAGGATATTGTTTTGGATACTTTCCGCCTGAGAATAATTGGTTGTTAGCACGTGCAAGTCAGCTACCAGAAAAAAGCACTCATGTGTATTTTGCAAGCGCGCCCAATTCTCCAATGTCCCGACCAGATGACCGATATGACGCGGCCCGGTGGGGCGATGCCCAGTGAGAATTCTTTGCTTAGACATGCTTTCTTACTTCCCTAATGACAGAGACAATCTACCTACGGAACGAAAACTGGTCCCGATTCTTCCCGAAACTCACGTTTGCGTTCTGTAAGAATGTCTTCTGCCGTCACTTCAGATGACTCTGCCACCTCTCCACAATGTCGTTCCTGCATCGGGTTTTCAATGTCAAGCGGTGTTTCAACAAGGTTAACAATTAGTTTCGTTTCAGTTTTTGCAGTCATATCTTCTCCTTATTTCCCTCTCCCCAAAAGAGATGATCGGGGAAAGGGGTAAACAAAAAGCGTTCGTCCCATATGGGACGAACGCTTATGCATCCGTGGTGCCACCCAACTTAAGCTGACTTGTGGCTTTTTAATAACTCATGTTACGCAGTTGAGTAAAGGATAAGCGGATAAAATCAGGTCAA
>CAZCPP010000571.1:0-2358 GCA_964500655.1 uncultured Anaerolineaceae bacterium
TTTCTTCAGGATGAGGGTGGCCGCTGGTATGTGCCTGATCCTAATAAAGCTAGCGATCTGGAGAAAATCCGCAATAAGACCTTGTTGCGGGAATTCAAACAATATCTTGAAAGCAAGGGTAGGTTGAGGCAATTCCGCACTGAGGCAGTCCGGGCTGGTTTTGCAGATGCCTGGCAGCGAAAAGATTATGAAACCATTGTTCGAGTTGCAGATCGGTAGCCCGAAGAGATCTTGCAAGAAGATCCTGATTTATTGATGTACTACGACAATGCTAGCCTAAGGGTTGATTGAGTTGCTTGAAAATCTATTACGATACTTTCCTGAAAACATTTACCCACTTTTCCTGGTTTTTGATCCAGACTGTTTATTGAACGAGGAGAGTGTTTTAGCAGCGCTCAGTGAACGTGGATGTACCCTGTTTGACGAAACCGATCCGATCAGCTTGCGTTACCGGTTTGAAGCACTCAAACCTTTGGGTGCGAGTGCTCCTATTATCATTCGTAGTGAGAATCAACTGAACACCCTGCCTTTTGACATCTGGCAACAGGGTCATAAAGTCAAGCTTGGGCTGAATACCTTCTTCCCCAACTTAGCCTATCCAGTGCTACAACAATTGACTCCCAATCAGGTCTGGCGTTTAGGCCAGTTTCCTTCACCATCAAAAAAGTTGGGGCAGAAAGGTTCGATAGAGTTCATCTTGAAACAGGTCTTCGAAATTGATTTGCCCAATTCAAATTCTCTGGCAGAAACGATTATCTGGCTAAACAGACTCCATCAATCCACTGATAAGCTGCCGAAGTTATTCAAAAACCATATCCTGCAAAAGCTTGAGAACAAAACAAGCATTCAAAATCTGGAAGAATTGCTGATAAATAAAGAAGCATTTATCAATTTCTTGCAGGAACAATGGAGCGGTTTTGTTAAAAGGAAAACCGGGGAATCCATTCGCGAACCAACAGGAGAATATGTGCTTGACTTTGAAAATCACCTGGTGCTACAGGATCAATTATCTACTCTTATTCGCAGCGGAAACTTGGCGCCTGTAAAGGTTTTTGATCCTGATTCAATCCCCTTTTGGGCAAAATCAGGTGTGCTGGCAATAGATGAAGATCCCAACCTGGTCAGGTTGAAAGAATTAATAACTGCCCTAAACGAAATATCAGATCAAGAGTTGAGCGTTTATCGTTGGGGAGAATGGCAAAGCTTAGCATATATTCTGGCTGAAACTATTTCCCTGAGCGGTGTCACGAAAAGTGACGCTTCAACAACAGATAATAATATGCAAAATTCTTTCGACAAGAGTTTTCTCACCTGGCTGGAAAAACGTTACTCTGTTTTGGGAGCCAACAAACTTCCTCAACCCCACCACCTGTTTCATATCCCACACTACATTGCCTATCAACGCCGTCAACAAAAAGCAAAAAAGGTTGCCTTGGTTATCATGGATGGGATGGCCCTGGCCGATTGGCAGGTAATTGGAAAAGCCTGGCGTTCCCGCAATCCAAACTGGATATTTTACGAAACGTTGGTAATGGCTCAAATACCAACAATGACCTCAATATCGCGGCAAGCCTTAGTGAGTGGATTACGCCCTGTGGACTTTAGCGAATCGCTACGGGACAATCATGCAGAATATACACTTTGGAGAGCATTCTGGCAAAACGAATCTGTTTCTCCTGATAACTGTGCCTACGAAAGACACAAACCGAATGCTGGTTCTGATTGGATCGATAAACCTAGGTTGGAAGCTGTTTGTTTAATAGATAATTCTATAGATGATCTCATGCACAATACTTTATTAGGTTTATCAGATTTCTATTCCTCACTGGAAATTTGGCTTGAAAATGACTCCATTGCTCTTGAGCAAGTCATCGGTAATCTGCTAAGTCAGGGATTTGTCATATATCTAACCAGCGATCATGGGCATGTGGAGGCACAGGGTTTTGGTGTACTTATGGAAGGGTTAACTGTACAAACTCGCAGTAAAAGAGCCAGGGTGTATAATGACTTGAACATCGCTGAACAGAACCGACAAAAGGTCTCACCGTCATTTATCTGGTCTGATGATGGCCTACTCCCAGATAACATCTACACCCTAATGCCCGAAGGGAATTTTGCATTTGTGCCTCACGATGAGATTGTCATCGCTCATGGTGGCGCAAGCATTAGCGAGATCATCGTTCCCCTTGTTAGTATTAGCTTGGATTAGCAAAAAAATGATTAATAAGAATATTGGTTTTAATCGAAATGTAAAGTTAGATTGGTTGGATGCAATAGCCTCTTATGTATCAGAAACAGAGGATCACGTTGAGATTCGTGAACGGCTGGAAGCTATAATGCCTAACGTAGAGGGAGTAG
>CAZCPP010000572.1:0-2345 GCA_964500655.1 uncultured Anaerolineaceae bacterium
TCACCGCTACAATCTCATCTTGAATCATGCCATCAGTCAATTTTAGCCACTACCCCTGAATTTACGCCACCTTGCGCTCCTTGGGTCTGACTCCTCCCGCGAAAGCTGCATCCAGGGCCTGCTTGAGTGAGCGCGCTTCGATAATTTCTATTTTCTTCGGCCAATCATCCATCTTGCGAATAGCCTTGGGTACGATCGCGGATTTAAACCCCAGCTTGGCAGCCTCTCGTAAGCGAATCTGCATCTGGCCTGGCATACGTAATTCGCCTGCCAGGCCAATTTCACCAATCAACACCGCTTCCGCACGGACGGGTACATCTCGCCATGAAGAGGCTATAGAAGTCGCAATCGCCAGATCGGCAGCAGGTTCGTCTACCTTCAGTCCGCTGATGACATTAACGAAGATATCCTGCTCACTCAGCTTGACTCCAACACGACGTGTTAGCACCGCAGCAATGAGTAAGAGACGGTTGAAATCCACACCATTTGGTGTGCGGCGGGCATTACCAAACTGAGTTGGACTGGTTAATCCTTGAATTTCTACCAGCAACGGACGTGTACCTTCCATCGTCACGGCGATGGCCGAACCCGGAGCGTTGACCATGCGTTCCGCCAGGAAAGCTTCCGATGGATTGGAGACTTCATGCAAACCGCGTTCACGCATTTCGAAGACACCTACTTCTGCGGTTGCGCCGAAGCGATTCTTGACAGAGCGCAGCAAGCGATAGGCCTGGAAACGGTCGCCTTCAAGGTAAAGCACAGTATCAACGATGTGTTCCAACACCCGTGGGCCAGCAATTGTGCCTTCCTTGGTTACATGCCCGATGATAAAGACTGAAATCCCGCTGGATTTGGCAAGCTCACGCAATTGCGAGGAGCATTCACGCACCTGCGAGACTGAACCAGCCGACGAATCCATTTCAGAGAGATACATGGTTTGGATCGAGTCGATCACCAGCAAGCTTGGCGCCGTTTCACGGACGTGATTGAATATGGTTTCAAGATTCGTCTCGGTAACCAAAAGTAGGTCGTTTGGCAAATCCGGTTTTTTATTACCATTTTGTAAGCGCAAGGCACGCATCTTGATCTGGCGCTCAGATTCTTCTCCCGACACATACAATAACTTTTGTTGATCAGCCATTTCCAATGCCATTTGCAACATAAGTGTGGATTTACCGATTCCTGGGTCACCACCGACCAGTACGATCGAGCCAGGTACGATCCCGCCGCCTAATACGCGCGCAAACTCGCCAATTGGCAATGGGATGCGATCTTCTGCATCCCCACTGACTTTACCGATCGGTCGTGGTTCGGAACGGCCGGTCAGGCCGCGGACAGCGGCTTTTTTCTTGGATACCTTCTCTTGGTGGATGACTTCTTCAACCAGCGAGTCGAATTCGCCACACTGCGGGCATTTGCCCATGTAGCTGGCGGACACGCGTCCGCATTGCTGACAAACATAACGGGAGTGAGTTTTGGCCATTTTCTATCCTTACGACCCCCTCAATTTCCTTGCAGGAGCTCCACCAGGGTGCTTCGCAAAGAGGCTGGGGGTGAGGTAAAAGTATAACAGAATTTTTGTTCTGTTTCTCATATTCAATGAACTACGATTTTCTTACTTCTACTTACAATATTGCAATTTCCCAAATAACTTGTAAGAATCGCTAAATTTTTACGTCTGGAATACATAAGTAATTATTCACGCATAAGAAAAGGAGATATCAAATGAACTTATTAGCAGCAGTAATTGCAGGTTTAGTCGGTACAATTGCCATCAGCATGGTTATGGCCATGGCTCCCAAAATGGGAATGCCAAAAATGGACATAGTAGCCATGTTAAGCACCATGTTCGGCAAAGCCAACCTTGCACTAGGTTGGATGATGCACTCCATGATGGGTGTATTGTTCGCTCTGATTTACGCTTTTCTCTGGTCGGCCGGGGTTGGCAGCGCAAACTGGGTCGGTGGCCTGATCTTTGGTGCTGTACACTGGCTAGTGGTTGGTATGGTCATGGGTATGATCCCTATGATGCATGCTGGCATAAAGAGCGGTGCAGTCAAAGCGCCAGGGATGTGGATGACCAACAACGACGGCATGATGGCCTTTTTTGGTGGCTTGATCGGGCATCTCGTCTTCGGCCTGGTTGTCGTACTGGTTCATAACCTTTTTTAGGAATAGCGGCGGGTTAAGAACCGCCGTTATTTCATTCTCCTCCTCCTGAAAGCACAAAAGCGGACCATGGTCCGCTTTTGTGCTTTTATCACCTGCTAGTTACATTAAAATAACATTAATCTTAAGTTGGGACAAAAGATCGGACATTCTTTCCAAAGACGAGTTCTGAGAAA
>CAZCPP010000573.1:0-2344 GCA_964500655.1 uncultured Anaerolineaceae bacterium
ATCAAATGAACCAGGGTTTACCATGGCCCAGCTTTCCAGGAAGCTTAACTTAACCTCTCTGAGGCGGTGGTTAGTTGGATACTTGGTGGAAATTGGCGCAAAAAAGCGTCTATTCTCTGTCTTACTAGTCTGCGGCGAATACAGGACGTCCTTGCGGCGAATACGGGTCCATAAATAAATAGTTGTCATTCCGGCCGTAGCAAAGCGGAGAGCCGGAATCCATAACCCATTGTTTTGACTGGATTCCCGCTTTCGCGGGAATGACAAGCACCGATAGCATAATTTATATGTTTAATTGCCGGTTTAATATTTAAATAAGACAACATCAAAGTAGGAGGGAGATGATGCCGAGACGAGCGAGGTTGGATGCCCCTGGAACATTGCACCACGTAATGGTGAGAGAAATAGAACGACGCGAAATTGTCAAGGATGTGGCAGATCGTAGAGACTTTGTAGGACGTCTGGGAGAGCTTTGCGTAGGAAGTTACGGGACGTACCTTGATATATTGATTATTGGCTCCAATAGCCCGGATTCACCCTTCAGGGCATACAGGAAATTGGCGCCTGGTTTTGGCGGAAAATCCCAATTTTTCATAGGATAGACGGCATCACCTCGATTTTTCCAGCCCTGTCGTCAACTGCAGCTGATAGCCACATTACCCCTATTTCAGTTCATACAATATGCAGTACCTGCATCATCCTTGACATACAAGCGATTTTATGCAATATCGACGCACACTAAAAGCAAATTCCCATCTTTAATTCGATGTTCACCGAGAGGATTTATAATGTATTGTTTTGGATATAAATACATTTCATCGTCCTATTTGAATTAAAAGTAGGCATTGCTAAATCAAAATCTCCTCAAAAGAAGAATCAACAAATTACAGATTGAAGATTGGTTTTAATCCTGAGAACTAAACTCTTTGTTGTTTTCTAAGATTTAATTAAACCTTGAATTAAAAACGGAATTAAACCCGGAATTAAAACTTGGGTCAAAACATTCCTCTTATCTTTAACAGAGACCTGTGCGCCAATGCACTAAAAAAGCTACATTTTTTTAATCACTTTTAAATGATCCAGTAAAATCCATGTAATTATTGTGGCGTGATAATTGCTCTGAGAGTACTTAAAATTTATCAAGGTCTCAGTGTGTATTTTCCTAAAGTAGATTTTATTTTTATATAAAGGAGAAAATGAGAATGGCTCAGTTTTTAATACATCAAATTAATCAGGGTATTTTTACAAACCGAGGGAGATGCTATTGGCTATGTCAATATATACAAACCCAAAATACCTTATGGCAACCTGTAGCTACCTATGCGGCAGCCCTTCATAATGCCAACATATTTAACAATTATGTGGCAATGTTTAACTGGGCTAATCAGCAGAATTTAGTTGGTCAACAATTAGGGGGGTATGGTCCAATTGCTGGTGCATTTAACAACAATCGGTTATACAGATGCGAATTCTGGTTTGGCCCTACGTTTCCGGCAGGACCACCCAACCATGAAATCATTCTAGTTACAAATGCAGCCGGAGAAGTTTGTTACTTTGAACCTAATTTTGGCTTTTATAGAGCCAATAATGTTGGTTTGGGAGGAGTACTCAATAATCGTCAAGTCCTAGAGCACTATATTGCCCAACACTATGCTGCACATCACCGTGTTGTCGGGAATTTCGGATACTTACATGTTCGGCAGCTAAATCAACCACCTGTAGTAGCCCCTCCTGTTGTACAGATTGGATTTGGATAGCGTCGATACTCACCGCTGATTAGTTCCTAAATCCCAAGCTCCTCTTTCACCCCCTTAAATTTTTCAATTGCATAATCCAAATCTTCTCGGGAATGGGCAGCTGAAATCTGGACGCGAATTCGTGCTTTTCCCTTTGGCACAACAGGATAGGAAAAGCCTATTACATATACGCCTTTTTCAAGTAAGCGGGCAGCTACTTTTTGAGCTAAGGGCTCGCGCAAAAATAACTTAACAGAGTTCTCGTTCAGATTTGAGTCAGCTTTGGACAATCTGAGTGAGCGAAACCACAGGAATAACTGGTTATTTTGAGGATTTCGTGAAGGAAGATCGGCCGAAGATGGCCTGAAGATGAGATGAGAGAATGTGAAGTTATTTTTGCGCGAGCCCTAAGGCTGCATCACCCAGCATGATGGGGATAACAGGATGATTTCCAGGGAGGATGTTAAAGCCGAGTTTGTTCATTTCATTTCTAAAATGGTTCATGTTATCGACTAGCTTTTCGCGAATTTCGTTTGATTCTTGGATTATATCTAAAATTGGGCTCGTTTGATCCATAAAATATAAGAAACATAGACCAATTACACCCG
>CAZCPP010000574.1:0-2341 GCA_964500655.1 uncultured Anaerolineaceae bacterium
AATTAGTGGACGGCATGCTCCGGAATCCGTGGACGACATGCTCCGGATTTTGCAGAATCTAACCAAGTGATCCGTATGTTAGGTTTGAACCCTGACAAAACTGATTTTTTCAATTGTTTTTCAGGGTAGATTTACTGTCTCTAAGCTTTCTTTTAGCTTGAAGTGTGCTTGACACCCCTTTAGCCAGCAAAAATTCTGTGGGATAGGCAACTCAAAGTCTATAGTGTTTACAGCGCAACGTTTTGCCAACCCTTACGTAGATACATGAAAGAATGCAACTACTCCCCTCCATATTCCCTCTTTTTAGGAATCTCTTTCAACAATTTTAACCTGAGTAGTTACAAAAAAAAGCATTTAGGAGCATTTCAATGGTGCATCAACTTCCTTTACACCAGAGAATTCGCAAGGCCCTGGTCATTTTGGCATTTCTCTCTTTCCCAGTGACGATGAACTACCTCTCCCCATACGTGATCATCGATGGGGCGATGAATGGGATCGTCAACGGCAGCCTGATCATGTTCGGGTTGATGTTTATTTCATCCCTTTTCATCGGCCGCTTGTGGTGTGGCTGGGTGTGCCCCGGTGGTGGCATGCAAGAGATCGTTGAGCCAATCAACCGCAAAGCGGTCAACGGCCGTAAGATCGACTGGATCAAATGGGCCATCTGGATTCCGTGGATCAGCCTGATTGTGATCATGGTAATTCGGGCGGGCGGTTATCAAAGCGTAAATATGCTGCATTTAACGGATAACGGCATTTCTGTGGACCAGCCTTTCAAATATATCATCTATTACATTGTTATTGGTTTGTTTGTCGGTCTGGTCGTTTTCGCTGGGCGACGAGCCGGGTGTCACACCGTTTGCTGGATGGCGCCCTTCATGATCATCGGGCGCTGGATTCGTAACCGTTTCGGTTGGCCGTCCTTGCGTCTAGTAGCTGATTCGGCTTCCTATAAGGACTGCAAGACCTGTGCATCCAACTGTCCCATGAGCCTGGACGTAAACGCCATGGTGCAAATCGAACGAATGGAAAACCCAGAGTGCATTTTATGTGGCACCTGTGTGGATAATTGCTCTAAGGGTGCTATTCACTACGCTTTCAGCACTGGCAAATAGCCGAACTATAGTCAAAGAATAACCAATCATATGAACAGGCTGTGATCAGCCTGTTTTTTGATTAACGAAATTGAACCATTGACAAATGTTCATAACTTGTCTACAATAAAACATACCATACCGTATGGTATGTTATTAGGAGGCATTTATGCCCAAAACAAAACGCGATTGGCTGGAGGCAGGACTGGCGATCTTGGTCAGCAGTGGGGTTGCTGATTTAACCATCGAGAGGTTATGCCAAATCCTGGAAATGACCAAAGGCTCTTTCTATCATCACTTCAAAAGCCTGCAGGACTACAAAGAACAACTTCTCGCCTACTGGAGTGAGGTGGATACGCAACAGGTCGTCGAAGCAGCTGGATCGGTTGGGGAAGGTGCTATGGGAGTCGATGGCCTGATCCAGGTCCTGGGCAGCCGCGCGGCAGAAACCGCAAATCCCGAACTGGCCATCCGGGCCTGGGCAAGACAAGATGAGAGCGTGCACGCCTTTGTGGAGCAGATCGATACCACCCGCATCGCTATGACCCAATCCATGCTCCAGGAAGTGGTTGATAACCAAGAACGAGCCTATCTGCTGGCGCGTATGCTATATGCCATGTTAGTAGGCAGCTATTCGATCATCCCACCCGTCGAAAAAGAGGCTGTATTGGGCCTGTACGTCGAATTCAAAAAACTACTCGCATAAAACCAGATTTGCGAAATCTAAGGAGAAACGAATGCTAAAACAAATCTTATCCACTCTAACAGTAACACTGATTGTTGCCCTACTTACAGGAGGAGGAGTATTCTGGCGAGCTGAGCATTTGGTCAAGCTTTGGGCTGGGCCAGAAGCTCAGGAGACGAAAAGTCTGCCAGAGTTGCGCAAGAACTGGGTGCTGATATTTAGTATCGCTGCCGTAGTCTTTGGGTTGGCCGCTACCATACTATACATTTGGCTCGCCGGGCGTTGGGCAGGAACAACAGCACTGTATTTCTGGCTAGGTTTGGGGTTGACAATTTTATTCAGCATTGGTGCTGGTGTGGCAATTTCGGTTGAATTTCCCGTGGGTAAGGCTGGTATTCCCAGCATCATCGCTATGAATTTCCTGTGGGGCATCGGGTACGGTGTGATTATGCCCTGGCTACTGCGCTAATTTATGTATTTTGGAGAAACCCAATGACAATTAAAAATGCGGCTCTCTGGTAGTTAGCAAGGTCGCCCCCATATCTGGGGGGTAGTACAATCG
>CAZCPP010000575.1:0-2331 GCA_964500655.1 uncultured Anaerolineaceae bacterium
GTTCTTTCTCCACGAGATTCGTTGGGCCGAGTAGTCAGGTTGATTTTGGCAGGCTCACAACATGATTTCCCCGTAATTCAAGATGGGAGCGTGGTCGGCATTCTTGACCAAGATGCTTTGATGAAATCTCTTTCACAAAATGGACAAGATACATCTGTTGCAGAAGTTATGCACCGCGATGTGCCCGAGGTTGATTCCCAAGAAATGGTTGAAACCGCTTTGAAAAGATTGAATGAAAGTGGTTCGAAAACGCTCCCAGTTACCCAAAATGGTCAACTCTTGGGAATAATTACACTTGAGAAAATTACTGAATTTCTGATGATTCGCTCAGCTTTACGAACGGCAAGAGGCATAGTTTAATCTCTATAGGGGCGAAATAATCTCGTCCCTTCAGGATTTATTTATAAAGGGGGAGTATCCCAAAAAATCGCCCCACGTACCCTGGACCGATATGACAGCCACTTTGCCTGTTGAGGCATTTACCAGCCACGCAGTTTTTTTGGTTTAATTCGGATCGCTAACGAATATTCTTTACTAAATTCTTCAGGGATCATACCAAGCTCTTCGATACCGGTTTTATACTTTTCACAATAAGAATGTAGCCTATCTGCAGGTGGTGTGCTGGGATCAATTTCTGCTTCCCCGAGGAAGACGATCACATCATTATCTGCTTTCGCATCTGTGTTGAAATGTAATGCCACACTGGGATGTTGCTGTATATGTTTTACTTTATGCGCTTCTGGTTGGCTGAATATCAAGAAAGCATTATCGTCCCAAATGAACCATACAGGTCTGGGCTGAGGCGTCAGATCTGCTCCAACAGTTGTGAACCAAATGAAATATTCTTCTTCAAGATGCTCTTTAGCTCTTTGTCCGAATTCGGATGTTAGATCAATCATATTAACTCCTCTCTCTTCATTCGCCAAATATAAAATAATTATAATGCCAGGGCAATGGAACTTCTTCATCTGGACTATCGTCTATTGGGTGGATTATGAAAGGATAATAAATAATGAAAAACAATCTGATTTATTTAGCATTTCTCTTGATTATTTTAACAGCTTGTAGTGCTCTTCCTGATAATAAATATTCACTTGAGGGCACCTCCTGGGAGTTGTATGCTTATCGTAAAACCCGTCCCATTGAAGGTAGGGCCATCACAATTCGTTTTGATGATGGAAAAGTCAGCGGCTCAGCAGGTTGTAATACTTTTGGCGGTTCATACCAGGTGGATGGAGATAAGATCGCCATTAGCGAATTGTTCACAACCTTGATGGCTTGCCCTGAACCCAAAGGCATAATGGAGCAAGAACAACTCATCTTGCAATTCTTAGGAAATGCCCAGAAATATAAAATTGTTGATGGTCAATTGCAAATATTTTGGTCAGAGCACGAAGCATTCACTTTTGCCCCCGTCAATTAAAATGCAATGAGATCAACTTCCTGGTTGATCTCATTTATTGAATTGGTTATCACTTTGGAAGCTCAAACTGGACCCTGGCTTGGTTTTCATCTAACTCACTCTGACAGATTTTCCCACCTTGTAGTTCAATATAAGCCTTACAGATAAACGCGGACATCTCAAGCAATATTTCGTCAAATCCCTTCTTTGCGATCCCTGTATGATGCAAAGTGAAAACCAATTTATCGGTTTCTTCGCCAATTTCCAAGGTTAAGCCACCTGTGCCTTCAGCATAGGCGGCTAAATAAGTGAAAAAACCATGTAATATACGGGTCAATTGTTGCTTGTCTAACACAGCTGAGGGGGATTGCGTCGTTAGAAAAACTGCAATGGGCATCTCTATCCCCGGATTGGTTTTTTGCCATTGTGCAATGACTTGATCCAGGAAAGCCTGCAATTCGATTGGAGTGCGATTGATTTCATTTTTCCCTCGTTGCAGGCGAGCGATCTCAATCAGGTTGTTGACCAAAGATACTGCCCGCAAGCTGCTGCGAAAGGCAATTGTAAGGTCATCTTTTTGAAGATCGGTTAGTGGCCCACTCTTGCCGGTCAAAACCATTTTTGTAAAGCCAAGCACGTGATTATATGGTGAGCGCAAGTCGTGTGCCCAGTCAGATATTTTTTCTTCCAGATCAATTTTGACAGGAAATTCGATCTGCGATTTTGCCATAATGATTCCTCGACAAAATTATATGCCCAATTTCAAATTGGGCGGATTACAATTTTGATAACCTGGTGCTCGAAATAGTTGATTTTGATTGATGTAGTGTCCTTTGAGATCAGCAATCATATCCAAAAATATGTGTTGTCTTGGTACTAGTAGCTTAGCAAACATCAATTGTTGGATAGAGGCTATGCAATTTAATGCG
>CAZCPP010000576.1:0-2317 GCA_964500655.1 uncultured Anaerolineaceae bacterium
TGTCAGCATATGATCGATTTTTTAGCGGCAGATAAAATCGGGGTCCTTATCGAAGCGGGTGTACCTGAGGGAACACAAGTCGCTCATAAACATGGTTGGATTAGTGATGTAGGCAGCGGGGTGATTAAAAACATCAGTGATTCCGCAATCGTCTACACACCTGGTGGAAATTACGTATTGGTTATGTACGCTTATCATCCGATTCAAGCGGTATGGGAGCCGGTTTCCGGATTATTTGCCCAATTATCGCAAGTTGTCTATAATTATTTTAACCTTCCAAATCAATAACATTTTCTAGAAATTCTGCAATTAACCAAGGTTGTTCGTATATAATCAATCCATGAGCGCATCTCTCGGTCTATATCGCCTGCAAGTAGTAGATAGTCGCATGGATGATATTCGGTCACGATTGGATGAAATTCGTCAGATACTTGAAAATGACGAGGAAATGCAACAAGCCCGGAAGCGACTTGAACTATGCGAGCAAAGACAAAAATCTGCTCTAAAAAGTCTAAAACAATCGGAATCTACAGTAGAACAACAAAAGATAAAAATCGAGCAGTCAGAAGCTAGGTTATATAGCGGGACAGTGAAAAATCCTAAAGAATTGCAAGACTTACAGAACGAGGTTGCAGCACTCAATCGCCACTTAAGGACTCTCGAAGATAAACAACTCGAAGCTATGGTAGCGGAGGAATCGGCAACAGAAAGTAAAAATGCAGCCTTAGATGAACTTAGTATTATCCAAGAACGACTCGCTGATCAAAATAAGAACCTAAACGCAGAACAAGTTGACTTGAATAATGAACTTGAACGGTTCAATTCAGAGCGACAAGCCGCCCTAACTCCAATTGATGAAGACCTGATGGCTATATATAATGAATTGCGCCTGCAAAAAAAGGGTTTAGCAGTAGCGGTTGTTAGTGACGGAGCTTGTGCTGCTTGTGGAACAACTTTAACACCAGCCCAGAATCAAAACGCTCGCTCGACTTCCGAAATATATAAGTGTCCCTCTTGTAAGCGAATCTTATTCGCAAACTAGATTAGCAAATGCGATTTGCATTAGAAACATTCTCTTTCCTCATAGGGTTCGCCACAGCAACTATTTTTTGGTGGTTGATGGGTCGCATGCGACCTTTGTTCGGGGAAATTCGTGGGGGTTTGCGCAAAAGTCGTGAGGCAGGGCGGATACGCCGGTCCGTTGGCGTTGAGGAAAACCACCGCCGTGCAACTTTGCGACGGGCACAAGGTATGCATCTAGCAGAATCGCTATTTGCACTCAATGAAATCATTCAAACCCCTCGACTGCTCGCGCCTACCCCGCGAGTAGCTCCTGACGCGCCGCTCATTACTGAAGATATTGTCGCTCTTTCGATTCCCTACATGCCATCCTGGCCGGAACTAGCTGCGGTTTACCAAGCTCCTACATTGAGTCTCCCCCAGGTAGTTGAAAGTGGAATAAATTTTGTCATCACAGGTCAGCCTGGCGCAGGAAAAACGGTATCGCTAGCATACCTAGCTTCTCTAGCTGCTAATCGTGATCCTCAGTTGGGTAGGCAAAGCGATTTTGTACCATTTATTTATCACATTGCAGATCTTCACATACCTGACGATGGCGAAGCCAAAAATATATTAAATCCAATTATTGATGCAGCCTCTGAACGCGCTTCAATGCTGGCTTTGGCACGTTTACCAAAATTTATTGAGCTAACATTTGAAACCGGGCGGGCGCTCTTGTTATTAGACGGTTTTGACGAATTAAATAATGACGAACACATTGAAATTTCACAATATTTAAAAGTACTCTTAGAAGAATACCCCAAAACCCAAGTGGTTTTAACGGGTTGTCCAGAATTTTTAGAGGGTCTTTTAGATCTAGGTTTCGAATCTTTGACACTCATGCCGTGGAATGCTATCGTATGTGATAAGTTTATTGATAATTGGGGAAGCCTTTGGACAAATACTGTAGCGGCTGAATCCTGGTCTCAAGGAAATAATGAGGAATCGGGGCAAATTGACCCACTACTTGTCAACGCTTGGTTGAATAATGCTAATGAAATTTTGACTCCGCTTGAGCTGACACTTAAGGTTTGGGCTGGATATGCGGGTGATAGCTTAGGACCGGGCGTTTTAGATGCCATTGCTACACATATTCGTCGACTAGCTCCAAGTGGAACACCGCTGGCCGCGCTTGAAACATTAGGAATGCAAGTTGCTCTTTCTACTCAATCCATCTTCGATTCGCGTGCTGCACGCGAATGGGTAAAAAACTATGAAGTCCCAGATGGTTCAGATACAGATTTCGAAGAAGCCTTTG
>CAZCPP010000577.1:0-2310 GCA_964500655.1 uncultured Anaerolineaceae bacterium
TGGCGTTAAGCGCCCGCCGACTTACACAAAACTTGACAATTTTATTATAGCCAATCTTTGCCCAATTCGCGCCGCTTACCCTCCGCCGAAGGCGGGTCGCTTGCACGCAGGGTTAGCAGGTGCTGGTATAGAAGATAATTCCCTAAACTTCAGCAGGCAGTGGTTATTGGGGATTTTTGCTCAAACAGCTATCTCCTTGCCTCTCACCATTCGATAGACGATAAACGTGACTCCAACTATGATCGTCCATATCACTTCCAGTACAACCGCGGTTCGATTCAGCGGGCGCGAGGTGACTATTGTCTCCCCGCCAACAAAAAACGTTCCCAAGATTAAGAATATCACTACCGAACCAAAAGCCAGAAAATCCAACAGTGGTACGGGGGAAAACATCGGTATTTCATATCGCGGCTTTTTCATGCTGTAAACCAAGATAGTTAGCAGTACAGCTTCGATGATCAGGAGTGACAAGTATCCTACCGGTTGTGCCCGCGGTGTGACTGGGTTTTGCCACGCCACCACTACAATCGCAATCTGATACAAGATACAAACGATCCAACCGAGGGCACCCATTTTGGGGTGATCCCAATCGCGGGGCTGCAAACGATTCGCCAGGTATAAAGTTATGTTGCTTTGCACAATCCCCCATGCCAACCCACTAATTATGATCAGGTTACCAACATTTATCCCGGCCTGGGTGATGCCAAAGATGTTGTTGGGATTATAGAGATTTCCTGTTACGAATGCTTCTACTAATGTCCCCCAGGATGCTGCAACTAGAAAAACCTGGAAATTCGTAAGTTTGTGCCTGACCATCATGTCTTCAAGCATGGCAAAAAACGTAAGGTATATGCCAAATATGAACACAAAAAATGTCGGATTTTGGGTTAGCTCATTTAGACCGCGCCCAGAATATTCAAACAACATATTGAACAGAGCGCAATATAAAACAATCGTAAAGCGATTTGAAATTATTGTCATAATACTTCTCCAAACAATATTCTGTTAGAGTAAGCCTGCTAACAATGGCGTAACCTGCCTGCGTTTTAGCTTCGGGCGCTGCTCAATCAGAGCCAAGGCTTGCTTTTAGCGCCCGGTCTTCCGCTGCGAAGCAGGTCATGGTTCACGCGGGGTTAGGTTGCCTGTTGAATATCACCATAATGATTGAACTGGTTTCTTCCATTTTCCTTTGAATGATAGAGCGCGTCATCAGCTTTTTTATATAACTCTTCCCACAATCGAGATTTTGTTTGTTTATCCCTATGCATTGATGCAATTCCAAAACTTGCTGTAACTTTTTTGTGCTCCCATCCATAACTGCTAAACGATATCTTGAAGCGTTCACAGGCTATTTCGCTATCTTCCTTTCCAATGCTTGGTAGGATTACTGCAAATTCTTCCCCTCCCATCCGTGCCACAACATCAGTTTCTCGAGCATTCTGTGTGAGAATCTCTCCGACTGAGATTAGTATTTTATCTCCTGCTGCATGCCCAAATGAGTCATTGTATTTCTTGAAATGATCGATATCGAGAAGTATCAGTGAAATGGGAAAATTATTTCTTATTGCACTTTTAGTGAGGTATTCAAATTTATCTTGAAAATATCGGCGATTGTATAGGTTTGTTAGGCCATCCGTTATGGATAATTCCATTAAATTGGCTTGTGCTTTTTTGAGTTGTTCGTTTTGCTCTTGTATCATCTGTTCTTGTAACTTCATCTGAGTTACGTCATTATGGGCACCTAACATTCGGATTGGTTTTCTAGTTTCATCCCGAATTGCTATTCCCCGACATCTCACCCAAACAGATGTTCCATTTTTATGGGTGTATCGAACAATTTGATCATATGGGTGATCGGGATCTTCCAAGTGTTTCTTGAAATTCACAAGGGCTATTTGTAAATCATCAGGGTCGATTATGTCTTGCCATTCTTCTGCAAGATGTTGTTTTTCACTTGGGTCGTAACCCAACAACTCCCAGAATCGTGGGCTCATCCATTCATTTTCTGTCTTTTCTAGATCCCAATACCAGACACCGTCAAGTGTGCCCTTTTGAAGAAACTCAAATATCGATGGGTCACCTTTTATGAGTTCATATAGCTCTTTCTGAAGATAGTTCATATTTTAGTTTTCGCTAACAGTTATGAGTAAAAAAGATGGTAATGGGTGCAAGGCATGGTAATCTTGTTTTGCGAACAAATTCCACATGCAGGCCATTACCATGCTGAATCATACCATAATTGTTTTGAGCATTTTAGGGTACAGCCAACGGGAATAACGGATAATTCAAACAAGGTCTCCCCGTCTTGAC
>CAZCPP010000578.1:0-2307 GCA_964500655.1 uncultured Anaerolineaceae bacterium
CTAAAGTGGACGACATAAACCGGAATCAGTGGATGATTTCACCGGAATCCGCAAAGAATGCCATCTTTCCGCTTATCCGTCAAACTATATTTGCTAAACTACTAGATACTGGTTGAGTTGCTCGGATAGGCATACAATTGGTTTGGGCATGGTTCTTCCTTCCAGGATATGGTTTGCGCAAACCTATTATCCCGGTTTCGAAAAATCATGCCCGCCCTATTCAATTCTTAAAGTGCAAACATAGTGTTAGTGCCAATTCGATACAATAAAGTGCCCAAGGAACATATTTTGGAAACAACATATAAAGTCTCAAAAACAGGGATAGGGAGGGTTAGTAGTTTTGAAATAAATTTAAAATCTGCAAGTAAGAGAGTGTTTGATATTTTTGTGGCCATTGTTGGATTATTGCTGCTTGCCCCAATATTTCTGATCATTGTTATGCTTCTAAAGCGAGAGAGCCCTGGCCCCGTGTTCTATCGTGGTAAACGTGCAGGGCGAGGAGGGAGACCATTTAAAATTTTGAAATTCCGCACCATGTACGAGAGACCAGAGAGTTATCAAGGTCCGCGAGTAACTGCAAGGGATGATGACCGCATAACACCCTTGGGGCACTGGTTACGTGATACTAAAATCAATGAATTGCCTCAGCTAATAAATGTGTTGATAGGGGACATGAGCATGGTAGGACCGCGTCCTGAAGATTTCGAGATCGCAATGAAGTGGCCAGAAGAAGCTAAACATGAGATTTTGTCTGTTAGACCAGGAATTACTAGTCCGGCCAGTATTATCTATCGCGATGAGGAAAAAATGCTCGAAGGCGCGGATTTCATGAACACATACTACAAGAATATCTTGCCAGACAAAATGCGACTTGATCGTATATATGTCCGCCACCATACCATGTTGGGAGATATTGACATAATATTTTGGACTTTGACGGTATTACTTCCACGGATTGCCTCAACACGAATCCTAGAAGGAAATTTGTTTGGTGGGCCAATCTCTCGGTTTGTTCGATTCAACTTATCATGGTTCATTATAGATTTTTTCATTGCATTTATATCCGTTGGTATTGTGGGTGTGATTTGGCGTACGACAGGTCCAATTAACCTTGGACTACCACGGGCTATTTTGTTAGCAGTTAAATTGGCACTGGCGTTTGGAATCATTAATGCGGCTTTTGGATTGAACAGTGTTGTTTGGTCACGAGCGGTCCCGGATGATTTATTTGGAATCATGCTTTCATCCGGTATTGTTATTTTCCTTACATCCTTGATTTATTATTTCTTCGAACTTATACCAGAAATTTCCACCCCCATGTTATTGCTGGTAGGTATTGTTACCATGGTGGGTTTTATGGTCACGCGTTATCGCTGGCGCTTGCTGTCTGCATTATCTGCGTTTTGGTTTGCAAGGCGCAATACGTTTTCCATTGGCGAACGCGTGTTAATTATTGGGGCAGGCGAGGAAAATGAGTTTGCAACTTGGCTGTTGCGCCGCGATGTTTTCCGTCATGCTTTTTCGATTATTGGTGTTGTGGATGATGATCCCTTAAAACAAGGGAGGCGCGTTGATGGTTCATGGGTAATTGGTACAACGGCCGACATCTCAATTCTTGTAAAAAAACACGATGTAGGATTGATAATCCTGGCACTTTCTAACAAGTCATCAAAAGACCACAGTCGAATTTTGGAATCCTGTATCAATACTAATACTCGCCTTGTGTTGGTTTCAGATGTTATGCGTGCTTTGCAAGTATGGTTAACCAAATCAGAAGTATCTGATTCTAAACAAGCAATTGCGATAAAAGATTAATGAGCAATTTTTGTCAAGATAAGATTGCCTTCATTACGGGGGCTGGGGGATTTATCGGAAGCCACCTTGTAGAACTACTTTTTAGGAAGGGTGCGACAGTACATGCTTTTGTTCGTTACAATTCGCGTGGCGATATAGGATTGCTTGATCAATTGCACCCGGAGATAAGGGAGCAAATCAATATAATAGGGGGGGATATTCGAGATCCTTCAGCCCTTTTACAGGCTACAAAAGATGTAGATATAGTTTTTCATCTTGGTGCATTAATTTCTATACCGTATTCCTATTTACATCCTCGCGAGGTTGCAGAAAATAATTTTATAGGCACATTAAATATTTTGATGGCATGCCGGGAGAATAATATCTCCCGGATGGTACATACGTCTACAAGTGAAGTGTATGGAACTGCACAATACGCACCAATTGACGAATCACATCCTCTACAAGGGCAATCTCCTTATTCCGCGAGCAAGATCGGAGCGGATAAACTTG
>CAZCPP010000579.1:0-2300 GCA_964500655.1 uncultured Anaerolineaceae bacterium
GGAGAGGGGATGCCCCTCGGGTCCGGTGATCCCCTGGTCGAATATGTCTTGCTGCCATTGTTGTGATAGGTCTCCAAGGGCAAGACCAACAGCACGTGGATTATGAATATGATCGGTCTCAACCTGTTTTGTAAGCCATTTCACGCACTCTTCAGGTGCATCTTTGTGCGTGCATGATAATAAAAGAAATATCTTCTTCTCGATTACTTCTTGAGGTAGTTTTGAAAGTATGCCCCTTGTTAAAAACTCGATAGATTGGCCAAAATCACTTGAGCAACACCTGTCATTTATAGATAAAGCATTGCTCCAAATTAATGTCATTCTGTTTTGAAGACTACGTTCTCTAAAGCGTAAAAGACGCAATTCTTCCTGTTTTGAAAGAGGAATTGAATCGTTTGGCGAAATACTATATGCAGCTAGTCCATTTTCTTGCTCCCTTATTTTGCCATAAAGTGATGTTCCTTTCGGAAAGAGCTCATTTGGATCATCCTTGGGTTTTTGAATGAATTGTTTTGAATTCAGATAACAGTTTCTACCATCGTTTGTATTGGCAAATGAAAACCAGTATACATTTCCATCTTTATCTAGTTTTGAACGCCAATGGCTATTAACTGTTATACTATGTGATTCGCCATTCATTTCTAATAATCGAGTTAATGACTCAATCAACCATTTGCATAAATTAACCTCATTCCCCTGAGTGTCACACCAAGATTGTAGGTCATCCCATGACAACGGCTTGGGATACCCCGGTGCGGGAGCATCGGTGATGATAATTTCTTCAGTGCGTTGCCACGTAGCACGGACCGGCGGGAATGATTTGTCTATTGGCGTAAAAACTAATTTATACGGTTCGTCGGCACCGTATTCAAAGGTGAGTTGAAGGCTGCATTCACTGTCTTGTTTCAGCGGGAAAGCTGGCGAGTTGAGACGGGCGGAATAGCCCGTTTCAACCTCATTTTCTCCTTGAAAGATTGGGAACTGATAAAATCGTTTCCCTGCAGGCAGTGTAAAATGACTTCCGACAGGAATTGAAACCGATTTTCCGCGAACGGGGACAACGGTTGTTCCCCGTGAGACAAGGTAGAACCGCTGATAGCGTCCGTTGACCATTACTTTGATGGAAAGTTCGGGGATTTGGTCACGCCAGAGGGGAATATCCTCCGTCTGTTTCTGTAGGTCGTATAGTCGCACTCCTCCAGCAACGGGACTCCGGCTTATATTGATGACGAACGCAAACTGTCCGATGCGAGAATCATGCCTTAGTGTTTGCTGATCAATAAAAGAGGGTTTTAAAGGTTGTATCTTATTGTGCCATTTGCCGTCGGCATCCACCGTGATCATATCAAGGTTATCTATTTGGGACGCTTGGTGCTTGTCACGGGAGAAAATAACCGTAGGGCAACGCTCCCAATAAAAGCCTTTGGTTTCGGGGATTTGTTTTTTAAGTTTTTGGTCAGAGCGGGCAATCAGTTTGGTGGCGGTGGTTGCTCCTCCGATGGTGTCTATTACCACCACGGCAAAACCGTTATTGAGTCTTGCATAATCCACTTGCTCAAAGACGGCTGCAATACTGCGAGGGAGCGGCTGGGCATTTGGAAAGCGGGCGTTGATATTGCGTCTGGTAATCTCAAGATCAAAATCGTTGAGGGCATCGGGAACAAGCCAGAGCAATTGATCGGGCTGAAATGCTTTGCTCAAGTGATTGGTAAATGCTTGTGCGGCACGATCAAGGTGTTCTTCTGTATAAGTGTCTTCATGGGAAAACAGAAGGTCGGGCAGGGAGATTGTTGTTGTATCGGGATGAAGATGGGCTGCATCCGAATCGAAAAGCCCCATAGCAACGGTTTCATCTTCATTACTCCACTCTTGCCATAAATAATTTTCTCTGTTCTCTTGGCAATTTGAAGTTGTGGTTGCGAACTGTGGATGCAGGTAAGCAAGATCAATGCAGGCAGGTTGGGTTACAGACGGACAGCTGACAAATCGTTTGATTTTACCTTTTACTTTACTGGTTAGAGGCGTTGAAGTCCATGGCTCTACTTTGAAATCATCATAGGCAAACAAAATAGGCATATCAGCAAAGTAATGTGTGCCTTCCCGATACATCTGTGCATACTGATTCCATATTTGCATCGTTTTCTGGCGATCATTTAGTTGCGAAAAGTCACGGGCAATATCATCGTCAAGACTTTGCAACCAACGCCAAGCATCCCATATTCTGCGATAGTCACGGTGAGAAAGAAGCGTATTGTTCGGAGGCAGGTTGTTCCATGGCGAAATGGCGTGTGCTTCATCTG
>CAZCPP010000580.1:0-2298 GCA_964500655.1 uncultured Anaerolineaceae bacterium
AGGTTCACCTTGCTGTCACACGCCTCTTGCGTTATTTCCGGTAGAGTCTAATGAATTAATTAACCCTATCCATTATTACGATTTTTGTTCACTACACCTTTGCCAACATCAAGGTGATGAATGGTTCTGTGAGATGAAAGAATGCTATGCAGCGATGATTGTGATTGAGGCAGGAAGCTCAATAGTATTGACGTATCAGGCAGTGGATCTTGTTGAAACGAGGTTGAAATATCGCTTCGAGTATCAAGCATTTATCGATAATACTCTTTACACTATTAACTCGAACGAATTCAATATTCAACAAGAATAAATCCTCGGTCAGTGCCGCGGTTTTGGCGGATGGATAATACATGGGCGGGGCTGTCGGGTCACCAGGTTCGCGCTTAGGGTAAATGAGTGCCAGCGGTATTAGACGAAGCTTTTGAGAACCTTATTTAAAAACAATTGCAAAAACGAAGCCTGCTGGTATCCAGAATAAGCATAAGGCGACAGGCAGTTTGTTTTGTCTAAGTTCGTTTTGCACCACCCACAATGGAATGAAAGTAAGAAAACCCCAAACACTGGTCAGCAAGAATGAGACTGGTATGAATGTGAACGGGTTCAAGAGCAAAGGGTTCGTCCATAGGAATTCGAGCACGTACATTACGACAATCATAAGGAAGAATATCCTACCTTCACTCCATCCCAATCCAAAAATGAAATACGAAAAAATCAGCACAATGACCAGGTATTGAATGAGCACATAGGGCATAAGCGCTACCCACTCGGCAAGTTTCGAATGTCAAATAGTGAGATACTCGACCAACATCCACAGCGCGAATGAGATAACGATATAGAAAATACCGTTATGTGACTTGGTACGATCAGTATCTGCCATTCTTATTTTCTTCATAAGGGTGCCGCCAGTATCCATAAGTGCGCTTTCGGTCAGGTGATCCTACCATATTCCGGGTAGCAGCCTGTACCCGACTTTCTGGGTATATTTGGCATATCCGGCTAAGCCGTTTATCAACATCTGGTCTTCCCTGTGCGTCCGATAGACAAATAACCCAACGATACCAACGCTCGGGATCAGCGCCCACCAGGAATTCAACAACAGAGGTATCCCAAGGAAGGCCACCATGATCCCAAAGTACATCGGATGTCTGATGTGCCCGTATAGTCCATCTTGGATGACCACTTGCCCGCGGTCTTCCTGCAGTCGGGCCCAGCTAGAGAGATATGCATTGGTCATCATCACGTGCCAGATTATCACACCAGCCACTATAAGGAATAGCCAGCCGACAACCTGGAATCCCATGGAGATGGCTGACCAGGTAAACCTACCACTATCTAAAGCGGATACGATCCACAAAGCCAACAGCATCACGTAATAGAAGCCCATCACTGCCCGATCCCAAGCTTCAGCTGCCCCGGAAGGACGCATACGCTCCCGCACAAGCTCTGGGTCTGACTTTGACAGTTTCCACATCAAAATACTCGTGTAACCAATAAAGGTGAGCAGAAATGCCCAGCCTTGCCACCAGGTTACACGCCCGGCGATCCCAAACCAGGTACCGGTAAATATAACCAGCCCTAAGATCCCGGTCATGATCCGGGAGAGCGTCACTTTTTGGAGTAGCTCATTCGAATCTGTTGATTTTGACATCTTGTGATTTTAGCGCATGAACGCAATCTTTGTGAAAGCAAATCCACGCCGACTTAATGTGGCAATAAGTATCGCCCCTAGTACCATGACCAGTGAAGCAGGCAGACATTGTATGAAGCCACTCTCTTTGAGAAAGATAAAACTCCAGACTATTGTCATTAGCATACTGAGTTTGAATAGTGTCGTCACATAGCCAACAAAACCAAGACTTAGCGCGGTATAGCCCAACAGGGGTGCAGTACCCGCTATGAGTCCAGCAATGGCTAGATCGCGGCGGTGTAGAGATAGCTTGCTGACGGTTTGCTTCCCACGTGCTAAGACTGTAGGGGTTAGTATTAGCACTAAAAAAGTGGTTACTGCCAATGCAGTAAAGCGGGGGCTTTCAGGATTGGTGTGTTGAATAGCCACCTTTTCAAATAGCGGTGTTATAGCCCAAAGTAAGCCAGCCAACAGAACGAGCGCATGACTAGGTGTTAGGGTAAGAGATTTGAGAGGAGCAAGCAAGTCTGTGCCTGAATTGAAATTGAGCCAATACGCTCCGATTAGCACCAACCCTACTCCTAACAATCCCTTTGTTGTGGGGATCTCATTTAAGAACTCATGTTACGCAGTGATTGGCTGAATAGAAAGCTCAGACTGCAAACTGCGCA
>CAZCPP010000581.1:0-2286 GCA_964500655.1 uncultured Anaerolineaceae bacterium
CCCAAGCTGTCCAAAATTGCTATTTTTTTGATCCGTAGGGTGCGGAATGTGGGGTGTATAATCCCCCGCATGGATTTACATCCTTACCTTGACTTCACAACTGATGTGGCTTATCGTGCTGGGCGAATTACGCTTGGTTATTTCAATACAGGAGTGCGCCCAGAATATAAAGCGGACGATACCCCTGTTACTGTGGCCGATAAAGCCGCAGAAGAATTCATTCGTAGTGAGATCGAACGAACATACCCAAAACATGCAATTGTGGGTGAAGAGTTTGGTGCATCTGCTGGCGAAGAAAACCCTTTTCGCTGGTTCATTGATCCGATTGATGGGACCAAGTCGTTTATGCGGGGAGTGCCGCTCTACGGGGTACTGATCGGTCTTGAAATTGAAGGTGATATTCGCGTGGGAGCTGCCTATTATCCAGGTACTGATGAAATGCTTTCTGCAGCTGTGGATTTGGGTTGTTGGTGGAATGGCCGCCGTGCAGGAGTGTCTGATTCCTCGGCCTTAGACAGAGCCTGTATATGTTATGGTTCCTGGCGAAATTTTGAGCGCCGCACTCCTGGCATTTTTGCGCGCATATCAGAAGCAGTATATATGACTCGCGGTTGGTGCGATGCCTATGGCTATTTACTGGTTGCCACGGGACGGGCCGAAGCGATGTTCGATCCAATTATGAATGAATGGGATTGTGGTCCTTTTCCGGTCGTCTTACGTGAAGCTGGTGGTTATTTTGGAAATTGGCAAGGTAAAGAAGGTCATAAGCATGGGGAAGGACTGGGTTGTAATGCTGTACTCAAATCCCAATTCCTCGAATTGGTAAAAGGTGGATAGAGCGTTGCTTTTCGTGAAATATTGTTCTATAATCGTTGAAGAGAATGAAAATGAAAGAAAAAATTCTTAAAGGGCAATTGCCTTACCGACTAAGAGAGCAATTTCTAACATATACTGAATTATCGTTGTTGTCTGTATTACGTGAGTTGGTAAATGACCATTACTTCATTTGCCCGAAAGTTGCGCTAAATGATATTTTTTATATCCAGCGCCCGAATGAAAATGTACATTTTTATAACAAAATATTTCGCAAACATGTAGATTTTTTGATCTGTGAACCAGATAGTTTGAAACCGGCCTTTGGGGTAGAAGTAATTAGGCCAAATAGGAAAGAGGAAACTCGTTCTGCTGACCAGTTCATGGAAGACCTATTCTTAAGCGCGGGACTTCCTTTAATTCTTATCCCTTCTAGTGAAAGTTACGAGTTAGTGGATCTGCTGAATTTATTCCAGTTGGCGGTTAGCAAAGTACAGGAAACCGAACACCTGCGCGAAAACATTACGCTTGATTCTGCTCCAGCTTGCCCACAATGTGGTTTGGTGACGGTATTACGTATTCATCGCAGTGGACCATATACGGGGAAGCGGTATTACGGTTGTATGAACGCACCAAAATGCAATGGTACGATCATGGTTGATTGAAATGTCTAGCGATAATGCCTGGCCAACTCAGAAGCGTAGTGAACACCTACGCTTTTTTTGTTTTCTTCTAGCCAATCGGTTAAACGCGTTCTACAACGTGCTGGATCCTTCGAGACCAATAACCCAGCCATCAATCCATCTACCTCTTCGGGTGTGAGCAATACGTCTCCAACGAAGGGGCTCAGAAATTGTGCCATTCTTAAAGCAAAAATTGGCGGAACATGAATCAGGCTTCTGGAGATCCCAAGGCGGTCACCGATTAATTGAACTAGCTCTTCAAAAGTGAAGATGTCCGGGCCGACAGCATCCCAAACGATATTGTCTTGCGCATAGCCAACGTTAAGGGCAAGTTCTGCCAAATCATCGACAAAAACTGGCTGCAATTGATATTGTCCATCACCAGGGATTGCAAAGAGTGGCAAGCGCCGCAATAGCCAAGCAATGTTGTTGATCAATATATCTTCCACCCCAAACAGGACCGTGGGTCGCAAGATGGCATATGAAAGTCCGCTCACAATAACCGCTTTCTCGTTGGCAGCCTTGCCCCAAAAGTAAGGTAAATGAGAATCAGGTGATGGGTTCGTAATGCTAATGTGAACGATTCGACGAACATCAGCTTTCACTGCAGCTTGAACTAGTCGTTGAGTGTTTTCAACTGCACGTGACTGGGTGTTGTAACCACGGTCGAAACGTACCCAGTATGTGTTGTACAGAGTACCCACACCACTAAGTGAGTTGACAAGTGCACTATTGTTGAACTCATTGAAACTTATGAGTGAAGGATGTGTCGCAAGTTGATCATAGCAAA
>CAZCPP010000582.1:0-2273 GCA_964500655.1 uncultured Anaerolineaceae bacterium
CGGCTTTGGTGTATTTGTTGGTATCAATTTTAAGCAACCGTTCTGCCGGTTTAATCGCTGCATTATTGGTCATGATGCGAGAATTGAACGGGATTTCTCTTTCTAACATTATCCAAATATCGAATTCCAAGCTTCTGTTAAGCGATTCTTTCACTATGCTGTGGATGGTGTTGTTAGTCTTGCTTATGGTTGCTTGGCTTAGAAACCCATTTAAGCGCCGAGTGCTACCGTTGGCTATTGGGGGCACTTTTAGCTTGTTAATTTTTTGCCGTGGAAACTCCATACTTATCTTTCCTGTAATGCTAATTGTAATTGTTATTAGTTTTATTTATAGAAAATCAAATTTGTGGCGCGAAGGCATTATGTTAATTACTTTAGGCATGATGATTTTTCTTGTTCCCTGGGTATTGAGAAACTATCAATTGACGGGTAAATTAACTCTACAAGATACTCCATTACGTTTAGCGGGGCAACTGACTCGTTTATATAGTTTGGAACCAAATGGTGAAGATGAAGTTAAATTACCAAACGAGACTAAAGAAGAATTTCAAGCAAGAACGCAAAAGGAAATACTAACTTTTATTGCAGAACGCCCAGGTGATGTTGTTCGCTTTGTTTCTGCGCACTATTTCCACAATTTAATATTCAGCTATATATATCTGCCTCAATCATTTCAAATAGAAAGTGTACGCTCATATGCAAGGAGATTACCTTTTTGGTCAGGCTGGGCAGGTCAATTCAGCGTTGAATCTTATGTATTATTGATTGTGAACTCAGGAATAATTGCATTAGGGGCTGGGGTTCTATGGAAAAAAGTGAAAGTTCTCATATTCATACCTTTGTTCATAGGCTTGGGATATAACTTGAGCATTTCTGTCTTTAGATTATCAGGATGGCGATTTATTGTTCCTTTTGATTGGATCATTATCATCTTGTACTCTGTTGGTTTATTGCAGATTGCAAAAATATTGTTGGCAATATTTTCTGGAGAAAACAGTGGGGTGAATCGTGTAACCAATATGTTGTCAACACAAATAGAGAGTGTATCACCGTTGAGGTGGACGAAGCTTATTCTGCTAAGTCTTCTTTTCTCCTTGATTATATTTGGTATTACAACAGGACATAATTTCGTCCCTTATCTTTTCCCAAGCGTAAAAGAAGCTATTCTTATTAATAAATATAAGGCTATTATTGGACAGACCGATCTGGTTTACTCAGCAACTGAATTGGAAGAGTTTCTTAGGCAAGATAACGCAACTATTGTTTATGGACGTGCCCTTTACCCCAGCTATCTTTCCCGAAAAAAAGGTGAATGGAATATTATTTGGCCAGTTTTTGACCTTAAACCTTATAACCGCATTGCATTTCACTTAATTGGCTCTTATGATATTGGCGTAGTCTTGCGTCAAGACTCGCCTCCAAAACTGTTTCCAGATGCGGCAGATGTGATTGTGATTGGGTGCATAACAAAAAGCGATTATGTAAATTTCATTGATGGATTGGTGGTTCTTGTCGATACGAAGCCCGCGCAGGTACTAGTGCATTCCCTCTTGCCAGATTTGACCTGTCCTCTTCCCTGAAAATTTATATAATAAGATTGCAGTGTTTGATCAGGCTTTTCAACATTGATACGCTTGGGAATGTAAGAGACCTCAAATATTGATAGCCCTAATGATTATTTATATATGTTTTTATGGCGTGTACAGCGCTGCGAAATCCGTAACGAAATGGAGGTGCAGAAGTTTTAGCACGACCATCATAAAAAGGTGGAATGATTACTTCGTTTATCCGTAAACCCAAGAAACTTGCTTTGATCAATAGTTCTGCGTCATAGTTATACCAGGCCGAAAATTCACTTCTTACTATCCACTCAACTGTCGAGCGAGTACAGCCTCGCATGCCCTCGTGAAATGAGTGTAATCGAGTCTCATAACACTTGTTCTGGAACCAAGTTAAACCAATATGTCCCAGGACACGAACTAGGGGCATACCACCGCGCAAATCAGGGGAGCGAAAAACTTTGGCCCATCCGTGGTCATTAATTTTTTCTAAAATATACAATAATCTTGAACCCGTAACGATATCATAGTCCCCACTTTGCAGCACTTTTGATATTTTTCCAACATCTTCGGGGCGATGTCCAAAATCGCCATGTAAGTTGATAGTAAAATCTGCATCGCGTTCCAGAGCTATCTGATATAGTTTTTGACTGGTTCCACCGTATCCAAGGTTAGTTTGATTGCGTATTGCATAGACACGTGGGAGATCTGTAG
>CAZCPP010000583.1:0-2262 GCA_964500655.1 uncultured Anaerolineaceae bacterium
TTTACCAGTTCAGATCTTAATCCAATAAGGGGCTGCCTTTTGGGACAGCCCCTACGAGATCAAATCAAGTTTTATCTATTGTGCCAAATATTGTTCGATAGCGGCACCAAGCTTATAGGGGTGGAAGTCAAACGGTCCTAAACCTGCAGCATATACCACCTTTCCATCAACGCCGACCAGGTACAGGCGGGTCGGATGCGCGGCATAGGCTTTACTGACTGCATCATCCATTTCATCAACATACGTCCGGATGCCATATTGCAAAGCGTCTTCGCATTGTCCGGCTGCCTTGCGGCGTTCTTCCATATGTCGTGTGGTTGTAAATGTCCATCGATACTTTTGGTGCAAAAAACTTGACCAGCCATTTCGAAATTCCTTTGCCAAACCACCAACCATCCACTGGATGAGCTTCGCTGATATAGACGGTTAGGAACTGTACTTGCTCATGGTATTTTTCATACAGGTCATGGAGACTCACGGTCCCCTTTACGTAAGGTGGTCAGGTAAAGCTACCAAAGATCAGTGCTACGGGTTTCTTTCCACGAAAATCTGAGAGGCGCACCTGGTTTTCACCGTTTACATCATGCAATGAATAATCAGGGGCTTCTTCACCAACCTTTGGCGCTAAGGGATTGTATTTCTTTTGCCAAGCGCGATATTCCATACGTTGAGCAAATGTGTTCGACATTGCTATACTCCATTAAAAATATCCCGTCAAAAGACGGGATAAAAATCAGTGTTGGTGACCAGGTCCATGCACATGCCCGTGCTCTTTTTCTTCCGCAGTAGCATCACGGAGAGCAACAACCTTTACAGCGAAATATAATTCCTTGCCAGCCAAAGGATGATTGAAATCCAAGCGGACCGTTTCATCCTCGAGCTTATCTATGCGGGCATACATGGGTTGCCTGGCTTGGTTCTGCACCTGAAGTTCAGTCCCAACTTTCATCGGAATTTCCTCTGGAAACTGCGCTTTGGGCACATCCATAAATGCTTTGTCATCTTGCTCGCCGTAGGCATCTGCAGCGGTGACCACAACTTCCTTACTCTCGCCAATCGTCATGCCTGTCATCTCGCGTTCCAATCCTGGGATAATATTCCCTGCCCCATGCACGAAATCCAACACTTCACGACCTTCCGATGAATCCGTGACATTGCCATCTACCTTTAATGTGTATTCCATCGAGACCACCTGGCCGCCTTTTATCCTTTGCTCTTCACTCATTCTGATCCTTTCTGGTTTCTGGCGAGGATATTGAGATGCCAGGGATGGGAATGATTGTACCCTCAAATCAAAATACACATTAATAATTGAATCTATTGCTGTTTCTCTCCGGGCAAAATAATCAATTTCTTACAAATTACCTTCGATAAGCTGGCACATAAAATGGCCGCCTTACGATCTTTGCTTTCTTGGGTTTTCCGCGAATAATTATTTCAATTTCTGTTCCCACTTTTGAGTTTTCTCGCGAGACAAAGGCCATACCTAAGTATTGCTTCAAGGTAGGAGAAAACATTCCCGTGGCAACAATACCTACTTCTTTTCCATCAATGTGGACCGGATATTTCTCTCGAGCAACCCCTTTATCAAGCATTTCAAATCCAATCAAAACTTGAGCAGGTTTCTCTAACTTTTTCTTGAGCAAGGCGTCACGCCCAATAAAATCCTTACCAAAACTGACAGCAAATGTCAGCCTGGCTTCAATGGGAGAAATTTCAGGACTTAATTCATGACCATAAAGTGGCATACAGGGTTCAAAACGCAGACTATCACGGGCTGCCAAACCGATCGGTAAAATTCCATCGTCAGTTCCAGCTTCAAGAATCGCCTCCCACACACGAAGGGCGTGTTTCGCAGGAAAAAACAACTCAAAGCCATCTTCGCCAGTATACCCTGTGCGGCCCAATAACATTTCAACATCCCCCAAAACAGTTTCTTGCAAGGCAGTGAAACGCGGCATTTGTGTTAAGTCAGCATTTGTCAAGCGATCCATGATCTCGGGCGCTTTTGGTCCTTGGAAAGCTAGCATATAGGTTTCATCAGAAATATCTTCTATAGAAACATCGAATCCATCAGCATGAGCTTTCACCCAGGCGACATCTTTTTCACGATTGGATGCATTAATCGCCAGAAAGAAATATGGTCGATTAGGGTGATCCGGATCGGGAAGGCGATAAATGAACAAATCGTCAATAGTACCCCCATCTGAATAACTCATGTTACGCAGTTGAGTAAAGGATAAGCGGATAAAATCAGGTCAA
>CAZCPP010000584.1:0-2229 GCA_964500655.1 uncultured Anaerolineaceae bacterium
GAATGAGGCTTTAATTCAGTGGAGGTGATTTAAAAATATTTTCTTTTTCAGAATGGATTTATTTTTTCAAATGCGACTCTGCGTCATCACCTGCATCTCATATTATTATAGCTTAATATTTTGTTATCTTTGGCGCCCCGGCTTTCAGAAGCTCCTGCAATTCAGCTAAATTGTTTTCGTAAATCCCTCGTGGAGTACATGAGCGCTTTTTGCAAACGGACGCTGCCATGCCTACTACTTCTCCCATCATTCCTGTCGTTCGCTGCACTCGCACAGTTCCCAGCGCTACATGTGTCACGCTGATTGAGCGCCCAGCCATCATTAGGTTGCTGATATTGCGGGAATAGAGGCAGCGGAAAGGGATAGGATAGGGTTTAATTTTCAGTTGCCGAGCTTCGGATTGGAATGCCTCGCAGGCACACGCTGGCTCTATGGGGTAATGCAAATCGATGGTCCACGTTGTGGTTACACATGCATCAGGAAACTTTTTCTGTCCAATAATATCCTGTTGACAAAGGACCACATCGCCCAGCAAGCGGCGCGATTCACGCTTACCGCCGATATACGCAACCCAGCTCATCTCCAATTTTGCATATTCGTTTTTTAGTTTGGGATGGTTTTTGAGTGTGGACCAGTTCCCAAAGATTATCCGCAGAGCGTAATCTCGAATGCGCTCGATCTCCAGAACCTGGTCACGTTTTGCGCCGGTTTCCCAATCCCAGTCACCGCGAGTTGTTCTTTTACAATTTTCGTAACTAAATTTCACAGCCCATGGTGTTAGGGGGAAAGATGACGTTCTGTTCGTACTGTCCGCATACCATTGTACAGAGGTGCCCATCAACAGGTTGTCGCTATTTTCGGGCGCTAAGGATTCACCGGTTTCTGATCGGGATTCACGCCCCACCCGAAAATCTGCGCCAGCAAGGAAGCCCAGGTTGCCATCGCCGGTGCAATCAGCAAACAGATGCCCCTGAAATCTCCGCCTCTCACTGGTTCGGATGTCCTGACCAACAACCGCCACAATACGGTTTCCGTTCATCTCGACATCATTCACGTGGGTGTAAAGAAAAAGGTCAATGTTTTTTTCTGCCAGGACTGCATTGAGTTTCCTCTGGTCCTCATAGTTGGACGCGGGGCCACCATTGTGTTGTTTTTTCTCGGGATGTTTTCTGATAACTTCCAGTATGTGTTTACTCCTTGGGGAATCAATATCCTGTTCTGCCTCCCAAAGATTCCAGTGTCCGATGGGGCCGATTTCGTCTACAAGACTTCCCAACTTGGGATACGGCTCCTGAAAAATAAGACCTGACAATCCAACCCTGATTTCGGAACTGTTGTTCCCACCCAGCACCGGTCGATTTTGCAGCAGCGCCACTCGACATCCGTGACGCGCCGCGCTGATTGCCGCGCAGGTGCCTGCCACGCCACCACCAACCACAACTAAGTCGTACGCTCCTACTGCCGGGGGACTTTCCGGTAATCCCAATAAATCACGTCTAAATTTTGCTAAGGCTGGTTCTTTATTTGGCGGGATCAACTCGTGATTGGTACTGAACAGTATTGCATCACAGCGACCGTCAAAACCAGTAAGATCACGGAGCGCCAGTTTCGTTTTACCTTTTGCTATCGATACTGTACCGCCTTGCTGCCAATGCCATTGCGCCTCTTTTGTACCAAAAATTTCTTTCATCGCTTTACCGTTCACCAACAATTTGAATTGACCGGGATAACCATCAGCCTGCATATCCTTTGGAGTCCCGGGCTCCTTCCAGGGACCTACCCAGTCACGAGTACGCACCCAAACGCGGTATTCACCTGACATGGGAAATTCAACAGTTGTTTCTGCATCAATAACTGACTGACCAAGCCCGTGAGCTAATAGGTACGGTGATCCCATTTGGTCCATGGCTTGCTGGTCAATGACCCATCCGCCAAGAAAGGAAAAACTCTCGGCTTCGATGAGAACCGTTGTCTCGGCTGAAATTATCGCTGCCCAAAAAAGCCATAAAAGCAATAGTTTGTATTTTATTAATTTCATATTATAAGTCCTTTTTTATAAACCAGTAATGATATACTTGCTGTAACTATTCAGCCCTTAAAATCACCTGACGGTAAACAGGCTGTCCGAAAAGTCTCGAAATCGAAATTTGCACCACGACATATTGATAAATCCTTGCCAATAAGTCAATATGTTGTGGTGTTGCGAGGCAATTTTGACCTTTTCGGACA
>CAZCPP010000585.1:0-2216 GCA_964500655.1 uncultured Anaerolineaceae bacterium
ACGACTACCTGAGATTCATCTTCGAAAAACTGCCAACAACCAAACCGGAAGAACTGATAAATCTCCTCCCAAACAACCTCTCGCAAAAAAACCTGATCCTGCCCGAAGACCCAACTGGGGTTTAATTGACGCTTACTTATGAACCAGCTTCGGTCTACGTCAAAACAATCGGTGGGGTCAGGCACGCCGGAAACCACCTACTACGTTTATAACGGCGCAGGCGAGCGGGTGCGTAAAGTCACCGAGAATCAAGCAGCTCAGGGGGTTACCCCCACTCGGAAAAATGAGAGGATTTACATCGGTGGCTTTGAGGTTTATCGCGAGTTCGATTCGAATGAAGATGTGGACCTTGAACGGGAAACCTTGCACGTCATGGATGACACCACACGGGTCGCCATGGTGGATACCAAAACCGTTGACGGGGGTAGCACCGTAACCCCTCTGGTGCACAAACAGCGATACCAACTGGGCAACCACCTCGGCTCCGCATCCATCGAACTGGATGATAATGCCAATGTGATTACTTACGAAGAGTACTACCCTTTCGGTGGGACTTCTTTCCACTCCACCGACAACTCCGTGAGCCAAAAACGTTACCGCTACACCGGCAAAGAGAAAGATGAGGAAACCGGACTCTACTACCACGGGGCACGGTATTACGCCCCATGGCTGGCCCGATGGACCGCGGCGGACCCAATTGGATTGGAAGGTGGGATCAATTTATTCGCGTATGTGTCGAACAACCCGGTACGGTATTTTGATCCGGACGGGAAAGAAGAGACTTGCGACCTAGATAAACTTGCAGAGACCATGAAACAGTATCGAGAAAAGATGCTGAACCATTATACAACGTCATTGTCAAAAGGAGAATATGCTGAGGCGGCCTTTATGGCAGTTGCTCAATTGGGCATGGGGCTTGGCTTAAAATTGCTTCCAACAAATGATACAAAAGATGCAGTTTTAGAAGTCGCAGATACAAGATTTTGGCTAATGGAAGGAGCATTTTACGATGAGGAACGTAGCATACAGGAAAGAACGGAAGCGTGGAATGGGATATCGGGCTTCTTTATAAATCGAGCAGAAAGAATTAGAGACGAAGGGGGAGGATTTAAAGGAAATGCTGTCGTACTAGGTGAAGACGCATGGAATCTGACTCTTGGAAGCATGAAAACCTCTGCAGAAGAGTTCGGAGCTGCCCTTGAAAGAGGAGACTACGAAGCTGCTAGTGAGCATTGGAACAGTTATTGGTTGACAGCAACAATCATCGCTGGCACGGGAAAAGCTTTAATACCGAAGGGAGGAAAAACAGGATTGCGTGGCAGCGGAAAATTAAAAAGTCTTGCTGGTGTAAAGGTAACTAGAAGAGGAATAAATGAAATTAAAGCTCATTTAGGAAAGTTAGATGCTCTGGATGATCTTGCAAACTTAGAAATGCTAAGAAGATTAGAGGCAGGACAAATTGGATTAGTTGAACTAAGGTATTACCAGCATGAATTGATTGAATCCAAGTTGATAAAGAGCTATAGTTATGAAGGTGCTAGAGCAGCTCATTTGAAAACTCTGGAAATTCAAGGTATAAAGTATGAAAGAGGCTATGAGAAGTTACTGTATGGTGAAGAGTTGTTCGATAAATATATAAAATAAGTATTGAGAGGAATATGGAATACTTGGATTTTTTCGATAAATGGCAAAAGAGCATAATGAAGCTGCCATCACTGAGGTTAAAAAAACGATTGACAGTTCAAGGTAGTTACAAAAAGCACCTTGGTCCAAGATTGGAATACGCGGTTATTGAAATAATAGTGGAACCATCAGATTGCTTACTTATTGATATTAAGCGGGATTTAATATTATTGAATTCTTTAGCGGATGAATTAATTGAAGCGGCAATATTTGGAATATTAGACATATTGTTGACTAGCAAACCTTACCCTTTGCGAGATGTAAAAATAAACGTAGTAGAAGTTGATATACATCCCGTAGATTCTAAAGTTCCAGGATTTCGTTGCGCAGGAAGGGATGCTGGGAGAAAAATTATGAAATCATTAGATAATTGAAAGTAATCGGGTAGTCGCGTTAATCGGTAATCGGGGGACACCCATAACCGCGTGTGTCAATATATATTTTATTTTTAGTTTTTCTTGACCATTATTTTATTCTGCTTTGCGAGAATGGGCCTTTCCATTAGCTCGTCGTAGTAGCAGCGCACCAGCATC